>NZ_JBEYER010000161.1:0-9997 GCF_040634005.1 Micromonospora sp. NPDC007271 | reverse complement strand
TGGTGAAGGACGGCTCCGGCCACGGCTGGCCGTTGTACGCGCGCATCGACGTGGCTGGCAGGCCGGGCGGACCGCCGGCGCGGTCGTGATCGACCTGTTCCTCGCCGGCCGGATCGTTCTCGGCCCCACCGGCGACAGCCACCCGGCTGGCGATCGGTGGCTGCGCCCGCACAGCGGCCAGCCGGTCGGGGACCTGATCGCCGACACCGCCCTCGCCGCGATCCGCCACGGCCGGGCGGCGCCACCGGTGAAGGCGTTCCTGCGCTGGTTCGCCGAGGACCTGTACGAGCGCACCCGCGCGGGACTCGTCGCCGCCGGCATCCTCCGACAGCACACCCGCCGGCGGCTGGGCGGCCTCGCCCGCACCGACACCTACCTCGCCACGGACAGCAAGTGGGCGGTCGTCGCCCGCGCCCGGCTGCGGTATCTGAGGCCGTGGCGCACTTGGTCACCTCGGCCTCCGCCGGCAGGGAGCAGCCCGACAACCACACCGCCGCTCTCGCCGGACTCGTCGCCGCCCTCGGGCTGACCACCCACCTTTACCTCGCCGACGACACCACCACCCTGACCGCACGCCTGAACGCGATCGGCGGCCAGCATCACCGGTCGGTGCGGGACATCACCGCCACCGTCGATGCCGCGGTCGGCGACCTCGCCACCGCCACCTACCGCTAACCACCCCCGACCCGACGAGGTACCCATCCGATGGAGGCTCTGTTGCGTATCCGCGCTGCCCGTTGGACCGACAAGGACTCGGTTGCCGCGCTGATCGCCGACGCACTACACCCCACACCGCTCGCCGCGTGGCTGGTGCCCGACCCACCCCAGCGCCGCCAGGTGCTGACCGACGTCGCCGCGATCTGGGTCGAACACGCCATGTTCTTCGGCGACATCCACCTCACCGACGACCACACCGCCACCGCCGTCGGCTTTCACCGCTACCGGCCCATCCCACCACCAGCCAGTACCGCATCCGCCTCACCGACGCCGCCGGAGCGCATACGGACCGGTTCGACCTGCTGGACAGCCTGTTGTCCACGAGACAGCCCACCGAACCGCACTACCACCTCGCCTTCCTCGCCGTCCATCCCGACGCCCAGCACACCGGGCGCGCCGCAGCGATGCTCACCCACCACCGCCGCCGCCTCGACCACATCGACCTGCCCGCCTGGGCCACCATCCCCGCCGGCCGGGAACACCTACTCGCCCGCCACGGCTACACACCCCGACTCGCGATCACCCTGCCCAACGGTCCGACCCTGCACCCCATGCCCCGCAACCCCAACCCCAGCAGCAGCGCCACGCCGATCAACCCGCCGCGCCTGGCCTGGCGATGCTGTCCAGATGAGGGCGTCATCGAAGGTGCGGGGGTGGGGTGCAGGTTCTTCCTGTTGGAGAGGCGGTGCGAGCCACCCTCAATAGAGGCATTCCACTCACCTGCCAGTTTGAGCCCCCCAAGCCAAGATCAAGCAATCCGTGCGCGGCTGGTAGGCGGCGACCGCCGGTGCTGGCGGACTGAAAGTCCGTCAGCGAATCCGCATAGCGGAGAGAGCGTGGCGCGATGCGGCCGACAGCCATTGAAGATGACAAATGACGTTGGATGGGGCTTCTCCTGTCTGGATCCGCAAACGGTAGTGCGCGTCGCGGATGGTGGCGCCGTCACCAAGTGTCGCAATGCTGACACTGGCATTGCAGTCGACCGGGATGCGTCGTAGATGTGGGCCTCCCTGTGCTGATGGTTCTACCTTCTGGTAGCGAGGGCTCTGCTGGGCGGAAAACGGCAATCGCGACTACGTACCAGGACCGTCGAGTTGGCGTGGATACCGCCGTCAGTTGTCTGGAAGGAAGTCTGAATGCGTTCGTTGGATCTTGCTGCGTTGCTCGCCGCCGGGTCGCCCGGTGGGTCCAGTTGCCTCACGTCGGCCACTGTGCTGGAGCCGGCTGGTGGGCGGCACACGTCGGTTGCGCCGGCCAAGTTCGCCGAGCGGGGCAGGAAGGGCGGCGTGTACGCGTACGAGCAGCGTTACCTCGGTGACGAAAGCCGTTACGCGGTGGTGATCGACTCGAAGCAGTCGCAGCTCAACCGGGCCGAGCAGGCGCTGGCCCAGGCCATCGAGGACGGGCATCCGTTGCTGTCCCGGGTGCCGCATGTGCGGGTCACCTACGAGCGGGATGGTGTGGTCGAGCACTACTACGATCTGACGCTGCCGCACCGGGTGTTCGACGGGCACATCCGCGCGGGCGCGATCGACGGGCAACCGACCACGCAGACGGAGGCGTACCGGGCGGTCCGGGACGCCAGCCCGGCAAACGCCCGGGCCCTGCTGGAGACGAGCCCGGTGACGCTTGTCTTCGGTGGCTGGGATTCGAGCCGGCGTAGCCGGCAGGGCCGCTGGCGGAGCGCGCTGGTCGGGGAGATCGTCGGCTTCGTTTCGGCGAGCCGCGCCGGGACCGGTGTGCTGACGAAGCCGGAGCCCGGCCTGCGCGGCGGGGCGCGGGTCGACCCGGTGGGTATGCAGATCAACCTCGGCAGGAAGGTGATGACCGAGACGGCCGACCGGCAGCGAGCCGAGCTGAGCCCGGCCACCTACGGCGAGATCGTCAAGACGGCCAACGGGATCAAGCCGGGTGACGCCAAGTCGGCGTCCGCGCTCGGCCTCGGTGGCATCCCGCCGACGCTCGACCAGTTGGCCGGCGTCGCCTGCGACACCATCATCCGTACGCATGTGCTGTCCTTCGCCACGCTGCGCCAAATGCGGTTCGGGGCCGGTGTCGAGGGCGACGCCGCCTGCCGGGCGCTGCTGGCCGCGCTGGCACTCAACGCGCTCGCCCGCTCCGACGCCGAGCTCTACCTGCGGGCGAACTGCGACCTGGTCGAGGCGGAGGTTCCGAAGGTCCGGCTCGACCAGCGGGGCGGCGTCTTCCTCGACGTCGAGCCGCTCAGCATCGACGCCGCCGACCTGTTGCTGAGCGAGGCGCTCGCGCATGCCGAGAAGGTCGCCGACGTCGCGTGGTCGGGTCTGGCGATGCGGGTTACCGGCAACCCGGACATCGTCTCCGGTGCGGTCGAGACGGACGACAACTCGTGAGCTTCGCCATCGTCGCCGAGCCCCTCCTCGGTGTCTACAAGGGGCACGTGGGCAGCGGTCAACTCGACCCGCTGCCGTCGCCGGCCCGCTTGCACGCTGCCCTGCTGTGCGCGGCGGCGCAGGGCGTCCGGGCGGTCGCTGATGGGGACGGGCTGCGACCCTGCGACGCGGACCGCGAGGCATTGCGCTGGCTGGAGGCGAACCCGCCGGACGGCCTCGCCGTGCCGGAGACGCTGCGTAACGGCGGCGTTGCGACGGCGTACCGAAAAGAGGGGCTGGTCGTCAAGGAGGGCCGCAACCCGTTGTCGGAGAAGCTGGTCGGCAAGCCGGCGGTGACCGGTGTGGCGGTGGCCGGACGTTTCGCCTGGACGTGGGAGCAGGATCCGCCCGAGCCGGTGACCGCAGCGCTGGCCGAGCTCTGCCCTGAGGTGCCGTACCTGGGGACCAGCGAGTCGCCGGTACGGCTCGCGGTGGCCGAGGCCGAACCGACCCACCGCCTCGACCGGGAGGCCGACCTGTTCACCGGGGAAGGTCTGGACCTCGCGGTCGCCACCACCGGTCGGTTGGACGCCTTGGAGGCAGCGCACCGCGAGATGTCGGTCGCGCCGCCGTTGAAAGCCGACGCACATCGCTCGAGTGAGAAGACCACAGCGCCACCGGTGGTGACGAGCGGCCTCGCGCTCGGCCGGTACGCCCGGCCGGAGCCGCCGCCCCCGCCGACGCCGTGGACGTCGGTGCTGCTGTTCCGGGTTGACCGGCCGATCCCGCCGGAGCGGCGGGTGCGGTACGCGGTCGCCGTGCACCGGGCGCTCGTCGCGCTCGTCGGCGACGGTGCGCCCGCGATCCTGACCGGCGCCTACGAACCAGGGGTGCCGCGGCCCAGCAACCGGTGCGCGATCCAGTTCCTCGGCCCCGACGCGCCACACGTCGGCGGTACCGCGCTGGCGTTGCTGCTGCCGCGGGAAGCGAGCGACGTCGACCTCACCCTGATCCGGATGGCGGTGCAGCGGCTGCGGCACGTCAAGGTCGCTGCTGGTCCGTTCGCGGTCGAGTCGCCGGTGGAGATCCCGGCCGACACGTTCTGGCCGGAGCCGGCCGCCGGCACCGAGCGGTGGTGGCAGACCGAGCCGGTCGCTGTCCCCGATAGCCGGCCGCCACGCGGCGGCCGCTGGTCCCTCGCCGACGCCGCCGCGCTGTCGGTCGCGCTGGTCTGGCGGCACGAGTTCGCCGCGCCGGGTCGAGGCGACGCGCGCTACCGGGCGCTGGCGGAGGCGGTCGCCGGGCGCGGGGTCCGGGTCGAGTCGGCGGTACGGGTGATGGACGGTGACGTCGGCCGCTACGTGCACAAGGTGCACCCGGACACAGTGATTCAGCCGTACCGGGCGGTGCTGAGCCTCGGTGACCTGACCGGCCCTCGGACGATCGCCGCCATCGGGCAGAGCCGGCACCTGGGCGGTGGCCTGCTCGTGCCGCGAGACCTGCCGTCCGAGATCGTGCGGAGGTGGGCCCGGTGAGCCTCGACCGCGCCGACTTCGGTGCCTTCTTCGCCGCGGTCCGTGGTGGACATCGGCCGTTTCGGTGGCAGGAGCGGCTGCTCGACCACATCCTGCGTACCGGCCGGTGGCCGGACCAGCTCGTCGCCCCGACCGGGGCGGGCAAGACGAGCGTTATCGACGTACACGTGTTCGCGGTGGCGCTGATGGCCTGCGGCCACCCGGTCCGGGTGCCGCGCCGGCTGGCCCTCGTCGTGGACCGTCGGGCCCTCGTCGACGACCAGCACGAGCACGCGACGTCGATCGCGGACCGGTTGGCGGAGGCCCGGGACGGTAGGACCGTGTTGGCCCGGGTGGCCGACGCGCTCAACTCGCTGTGGGCGGGGCGCAGGGACCCGGACGTCCGCCCGCTGTCCACCGCGTTGTTGCGCGGCGGCGCGCCCCCGTCACGGGAATGGCTGGACGAACCGCTCGGCTGCGCCGTGCTCTGCGCCACGCCCGACATGTGGGGCTCCCGGCTGCTGCTGTCCGGCTACGGGTCGCGGGCGCAGGCGTGGCCCCGCGAAGCCGGTCTGCTCGCGTACGACACCGTCGCCGTCGTCGACGAGGCGCACCTGTCCCAGCAACTGGTGACCACGGCCCGCCGGGTCACCGAGCTGGCCGCGGTCGCCGAGGAGCCGCTCGGCGTGCCGGTCCTTCAGGTTGTCGAGACCACCGCCACGCCCCGTGCCGACGCCGGAGTGGCGGTCGGCGTCGAACAGGACGACCTGGACGTGGACGAGGCGTTGCGGCAACGGCTGACCGCACCGAAGCCCATCACTCTACTGCCACTCGCGTCCTGGCCGATCCCGCACAGTGGCCCGGCGCGCAAGGCGGGCGTCACGGCGTTGGCGGACGAGGCGGTACGGCTCCGCGAGGCGTACGGCCCGACGGTCGGGTGCTTCGTCAACAGCGTCGCGGTCGCCGCCGCCGTCGCCGGGGAGTTGCGAGCGCGTGGCATGGCGACAGAGCTGATCTGCGGGCGGCTGCGGCCGTACGACGTCGCCCGCTTGAGACCGCCGAAGTCGACGCTGCTCAGCATCGCCGGCGACCCGAAAGTCGACGTCCTCGTGAGCACCCAGAGCCTGGAGGTCGGGGTTGACCTCGACCTGGCCGCCGCGGTGACGGAGCTGGCACCCGGCGGGGCCATCGCCCAGCGGGCCGGCCGGGTCAACCGGGTCGGACGGCGCACGACGGAGGTCACCGTGGTGGTGCCGGCGGCCGACCTGCCCGACGGGGCCCAGTCCGGGCCGTACCAGCGCGACGACCTGGCGGCGGCCCACACCTGGCTGGAGCGGCAATCCGCCGATTCGGCCGGCCTGGCGCCGTGGGCACTGCGTGAGCCCCGACCGCCGGTCCCGGCGCTGAGGCGGGACCTCCTGCAGCGCCTGGAACTGGCCCAGACGTGGCACCTCGCCCGGACCAGCGACGACCTCGCCGCCAGCCAGGACGACCTCGACCTGTGGCTCTCCGACAACCTCGACGAGCCCGACCACGAGATCGGCATCGTCGTCCGGCGCGCGCTGCCGGCCGACGAGTCCGACGCCGTGCGGCTGATCGAGAAACTTCCCCCTCGGCAGTACGAGGTGTTTCCGGTCTCAATCCGCCAGGCGGCGAAGATCCGCGACCGCCTGAAGCCGGGTGCGATGCTGGTCCGGGCCGGCGACGCGGCGCCGCGCCCGCTGGCCGACGGCGACCGGCTCCGGCCCGGCGACCAGCTCGTCATCGACGACACCACCGAGCTGTTCACCGCCGGGATCGTCGACCCGGAAGGCAACGAGCGGGTCAACGATGTGCTCGACGCGCTCGACGAACCGAAGCCGGGCGAGGTCGTGCTCCGGATCGAGCGGGACAGCGGCGCTCACCGCTGGTTCCTCGACGCGGTCGTCACCGCTTCCGAGCTGGCCGAGCCGGACGCGGCCGAGCTAGACCCGCTGGAGATCGCCCGGCTGCTCCGCGTACATCGTGAGGGGCTGACGCCGCGACCGATGGTGGTGGCGGCGGCCGGACTGCTCGACCGGCCGGCGGACGAGCCGGCCGAGGCCGAAGTGACCTTGCACTGGCAGGAGTCGGACGACGGCGAGCCGGAACTCGTCCGGCTGATCGTTGTCGACCTCCGCAACGCGTTTGCCGACGCGGAGCTGCGGCAGACGTGGACCCCGCGCCGCAGGCCTGTCACGCTCCGCCGGCACGCCGAAGCAGTGGCGGAGCGTGCCAAGACCGTCGCCAGCCGGCTCGGCCTCGCCGCCGAGCTGGTGGAGGCGCTCCGCCTCGCGGGCCTTCACCACGACGACGGGAAGGCGGATGACCGCTTCCAGCGCTCGCTGCGGACCGGCCCTGCCCCCGTGGAGCCGCTGGCCAAAAGCGGGGTGCGGGACACGCGAACGATCCGGCGGCTCCGGACGGCTTCGGGCCTGCCGACCGGCTGGCGACACGAGCAGCTCTCCGTGGTCCGTGCCTGGCCCACACTGTCCGCCCTGGATGGCCAGGGTCGAGAACTGGTCGCCCGGCTGATCGGTACGAGCCACGGGCACGGCCGGCACGGCTTCCCGCACACCAGCGACCAACTGGTCGACAACGCCGACGAAACCGCCGCCACGCTCTTCGACGAAGGTCTGTGGGACGAGCTGATCGAACGCACACACAACCGTTGGGGGGTGTGGGGCTGCGCCTACCTGGAGGCGCTGCTCCGCGCGGCCGACGGACAGGTCTCCGCGGAGGGATCATGACCGACTTCGTACTGGCGACCGCCGAGCCGACGACCATGCTGTCGCACATGGCGCTGTACGGGCTCGCAGCGATCGTCGAGGACGGCGGACTGGAAGACGTCCGGCTGTCGTGGACCGCAGGCATGACACCCCGGCCAGTGCTGAGCGCACCCCAGGCCACCCCAGAGACGATCGGCGAGATCGTACGCCGACATGCGGCCCGGCACGACACCCCGGAGAGCTGGCCGAACCGGCAGATCAGCGAAGGCGAGCAGCGAGCTCTGATGAGCCCCCGAATCAGCGTCATCTCCAGCAGCGAGGGCTGGCGCTCACTCCAGGACCGGCGGCACCACGTCCTTAACCAACTCACCAACGCGCGGGCAATGCTCGACCTCCGACTGATCGCCGCGCTCGGCGAACCGAGTTACTGGAGCAAGAACCGCAAGGGCGATCGGCTCCAGGACGACGGCGCTAGCCGGCTGGAGATGCAGCCCCGCAACCAGGGATCCGAGTTCGTCGGCAACCGGATCCGCCCGCTCGCCGCAGCGGTCGCCGCCCGCACCGCCGCCGAAGTCAGCGACGGACTGCTCGGCCGTAGCGTCCGCGACGAGATCGGCAAGGACCGACCAGACAGTCGCACGCCGACCGGGTTCGCCTCACCAGGGCCGACCGACAACGCAGTAGCCTGGTGCGCGCTGTGGGGCATCTCGCAGTTTCCCATCGCCCAGCGCACGAACGGCTTCGCCATCACAAGCGGCCACATCGGGCGGGGAACATCCGGCTACTTCTACGTACCCGTCTGGGACGGCCGGTGGCGAACGGCCCGTCACCGCACCATCATCGCGAGCGAACAGCTGTCCCAGTTCGCGTCGACCGGACTTGCCCCGGACAGCATCGGACGCGCTTCGGACGACGACCCGTCCAGCGGCGAGGCAGCCCGCCAATGGCTCGCGAGCCGGGACGTCATCGCAGTCGTACGCTTCCCTGTACACCGGTTCGGCAGCGACAGCGCACCCGAACGCCGAGCCATTCTCGGTGAGCTGCTCAAAACCGGTCGCCGCTGATACCCGAGCTGATTCCTATCAGCCTGTGCCGCAACAGGCGTTATATTCCCCCACCGCAGCTCGAGGCGGATAAAATCTCGGCTCAGCCGCAGCTGTCGCCGGAGCTGCCCTTTATTGAGGGAGCTCAAGCATGGTGTTGGAGACCGGCGTGCCGGTGAAGCCGCAGCTCCCACCGGAGCTGCCCTTCATTGGGGCCGGCGCAGCAGCTTCGCCACAGTCGCCGGGGAGTACACGCCGCAGCTCCCATCGGAGCTGCCCTTCATTGAGGCGCGGAGTCGGATGGCGTGATCCAGTGGGGCGGCATGCCGCAGCTCTCACCGGAGCTGCCCTTCATTGAGGCGCGCGGAGCTGGGCCTGAACACCCAGGTGGCCCCACGGCGGCCGCAGCTCCCACCGAAGCTGCCCTTCATTGAGGCCAGGACAGGTCCAGCGCCGACGCGGCGTTCATCTCCGACGCCGCAGCTCCCACCGGAGCTGCCCTTTATTGAGGCCCGTCTGCCCATCCGGCGCGGTAGACGGCGGCGAACAGGCCGCAGCTCCCACCGGAGCCGCCCTTCATTGAGGCCACGGTGACATCGTCCGCGGCATCGACGACGACGAGCCGCAGCTTTCATCGGAGCTGCCTCCATTGAGGCGTCGTCACCTACGACGCGGCGTCGCGGCGCGGCCTCGGGCCGCAGCTCTCGCCGGAGCTGCGCTTCATTGAGGCAGGATGTCCCGGCGGGCGTACGTGGCGTGTGCCGTGCCGCAGCTCCCAGCGAGAGCTGCGGCTTCATTGAGGCGGCTTCGCCGAGCCAGGCACGGGTGGCGAGTTGTTCCTGTCGCAGCTCTCACCGGGGGCTGCCCTTCATTGAGGCTTGTCGCGGTTGTCGCCGCTGGTGCGGACGCGCTCGCCGCAGCTCTCATCGGAGCTGCCCTTCATTCAGGAAAGACCATCGCGCCGGTGAGCATCCAGCCAGCCCCTCGCCGCAGCTTTACCGGAGCTGCCCTTCATTGAGGCATGCCGATCAGGATGCCCACCGTGCCGATCGCCTTACGGGCCGCAGCTGTCACCGGAGCTGCCCTTCATTGGGGCGTGATCTCGCCTGCGTCGATCTGCCGCTGCCGCTCGGCCTCAGTTCACCGGAGTTGGTTTCATTGGGGCGTGGGGGCGAGTCGGATCCGGTCGGCCGAGTGCACGCCGTCGCCTCCACTGGAGCTGCCTTTCATTGAAGCTGCGTCGGCATCGGCGCGCGCTCACCGGCCGCCCCGGCCGCAGCTCCCACCGGAGTTGCACTTCATTGAGGCGTGGAGGACTACGGCCCGGACAAGGGCGCCAACCACATGCCGCAGCTCCCACCGGAGCTGCCCTTCATTGAGGCCCGGCCGATGAGTACGGAGTGCGTATCCCGCGTAGTTGAGGCCGCAGCTCCCACCGGAGCTGCCCTTCATTGAGGCGAGCAGGGCGCCGAAGGTATCCAGGGCTGGATCGACACCGTGCCGCAGCTCCCACCGGAGCTGCCCTTCACTGAGGCGCGAGGGCGGGCATCCAGCCCCGCTCCTGCTGGTCGCCGCAGCTCCCACCGGAGCTGCCCTTCACTGAGGCCTGCTCGACCAGGTCCACG
>NZ_JBEYER010000160.1:0-10039 GCF_040634005.1 Micromonospora sp. NPDC007271 | reverse complement strand
GTCTACGCCCACAACGCACATCTGCAGCGGGACAAGAGCACGATGCGGATGTGGGCGGCGGTGTGGCCGCCGCCGGCCATGCGGTCACTGGATTTCGATGTGGTAGCAGCCGTTGCTGTTGCGTTCGTCGATGAAGCGGGTCACCCGTGGGCGGATCGCGTTGACGAACAACGGGCCGTTGGTGGCGTTGAACACCCCGGCGCCGAGGTCGGCCACGTTCACCGTGGCCGGGTCCGCGCAGTGCCGGGAGACGTTCTGGGGGCCCTGGTTGTTGATCTCCTGTTCCATGGCGGCCCGGATGGCGGCGCTGTTGGCCAGGATCTGCTGCAGGGTGAGTCCCTGGGTCTGCTGGACGAACACGTTGATGACGGCGTCGCCGGGGGCGGCGTAGAGCGCCAGCTGGTTGTTGACGTTGACGTTGACCGGGTTCGCCGCGTTGGTGAGGTTCTGGAACATCGCCCGTGCCTGGTCGGCCGGGGTGCGGGCGGTGCTGGTGATGGTGACGGTCCGCTGGCCGGCGGCGCGCAGGCTGTCCTTGACGATGTCGATGGTGGCCGGCCGGAGGACCGCGGCGTTGGCGTTGGGGCCGAAGGCCACCTGCACGTCGGCGAGTGCGCCGACCCGGCTGGGGCTGGCGACGGCGATCAGGTGGGTGACGCCGGCCGGATCGTCGGCCAGCAGGTTGCCGGCGATGCGGATCGGCCCGTGTGAGCCGGCGGTGGTGCCGGCCGGGACGGACTGGCTGAAGATGGGCGCACCGAGGCGGTTGGCGTGGCCGGGGCCGTTGGCCCAGTACACGTCGATGGTGCCGGCCTGCTTGAGGTCGCCGTTCTCGACGGTGTAGGTGAGGTCCATGCCGCCGGCGGTGTTGTTCCAGGCGAGGCTCGGGCGGATCTGGTCGCGTACCTCCTCGACGAAGTCGACGACGACCTGCGAGTCGTACAGGCCGTCGCCGACGTTCGCCACGCCCAGGTCGACCTGGATGGTGTCGCCGGCCCTGTCCACGGGCAGGGTGAGATCCCGCCAGCCGGTGGCGCCGCTGCCGTAGTCGAACTGGCCGAGGCCGAGGCCGTTCATGCTGTTGGCCTCGACGGCCGACCCGCCGCCCTGCTGGCTGCGCAGGGAGACGCGGAAATAGTCGTTCCACTCGCTGCCGAAGTAGCCGCCGGGGACTTCGCTGGTGATGAACCGGTAGCGGATGCGGACCGCAGAGACGTCCGCGTCGGTGGCGAACGCGCGGGAGATCGACTGCTCGCCCTCGCCGGCGGTGCCGAGCGTGAGGTCGTTGTCGACGATGGACGTTGCCGCCGGCGCGCCGGCGGTGGTGGTGGCCGGCTCGGCCGGGGTCATCGCCGGCGCGGCGGTGCGGTTGCCGCGCGAGGCGGCCAGGCCGGCCGGGGCGGCACCCGGGACGCCTTCCACGTGCGGCTTGATGGTGACCGGGGCGGCGCCGGTGTTCCAGCCGGCGGTGCCCTGGCTGAAGTCGTTGTTGGCGATCGTGCTGGGCGGGGCGAAGCCGCGCAGGGTGATCCGGACGGATCCGTCGCCGGCGTACAGGCCGGCGATCCCCTGCCGGTTGCCGCTCGCGGTGGCCTGCACCAGGACGGTGCGGGAGGGCACGTTGGGCACCGCCGTCTGGCCGGTGCTGGTGCTCTGCTCGGCGTAGACGTCCTGGTCGTCGGTCAGGCTGACCCGTACGACGACGGGTTCGGTGACCGGCGCGCCGGCCTCGTCGACGACGGTGACCCGCACGGTGTTGGACCCGGCCCAGACGGTGGCCTGGTGGTACAGGGGGCGGCCGAGGGCGTCGACGCTGATGAGGCGCAGGTCGTTGCGGCCGTCGGCGAGTGCGGTGGTCGCGGTGACGCGGTCACTGCCGACGGTGACCCGGCCGGCGGGTACGGGCTTGTCGTTGACGGTGAGCCTGGTCTCGGCCGGGTCGTCGTAGAAGTCGGCGCCGGCGAGCGTGAACGTCACGGGCGCGGATACGGCGTTGAATCCGGTCGGGGACACGTCGGCCAGCGCGAGCGCGCCGGCGGGGAGGTCCGTGTCCAGCGGGTTCTCGACGGTCAGCCGCAGTCGGGTCGCCGCGCCGAGGTTGAGCGCGGCGGCGAGCCGGTCGAGTCGGTTGATGGTGCCGTTGCGGTCCACGTCGGCCGATGGCGAGTACTTCGGGTTGCCGTAGGTGGTGCCGGCGAGGGAGTCGATCAGGGTGAGGTCGTCGTGGTTCACCTGGAAGTCGGCGTTGGCGTCACCGGCGAGGGAGGCGGAGAGCCGGTACGCGCCGGAGGTGTTCTTCTCGGATCCGATGAGCACCTCGTAGGCGCCGCCGGGGGTGAGCGCGGCGACGGTGTAGCTGGATTTGCTGCCGGGGGTGTCGTGCCGGAAGGGCACGGAGACGTAGGGCGGGGGCCCGGACTTGGACCGGACCACGATCATGCCAGGGTCCAGCGCGCTGCCGGACGCGGCGTCCAGGGTGAATCCGACCAGCACCCGGCCGAGGCGGGTCGGCGTGTAGTCCTCGCGGGCGAGGTCGAGGGCCACCGTGCCCTGTTGTCCGGCTGGCAGTTCGCCGGTGTACTCGGCGTAGACCGCGCTGGCCGGAGGATCCGCGGATGCGGATGCGGCCGCCGCCGCCGCGGGTGCAGCCGCTGCGACGAGGCACAGCGCCGCCAGCGCCATCAGTGGTCGAGCACGTCTCATGTCCCCTCCACACACACTTTTGGGCGTCGCCTGTGGATGGTGGGCGTCGCCTGATCCAGAGGGGGAAAGTAACAGCGCGGTTACTCAGCGCACATCGTCCGTTCGCCGTCGGGGATCGCACCGATCGACAGTCGTTTATAGCGCGTCGGCGGGTCGCCGGTGCCGTCGCGGCGGCTGCGGTCGCCGCGACGGACGCCGGTCAAGTGGCCGAAACAGCCGGGCCGGTGTCAGAAATAGTCGAGCAGGTGGGCGGGCCCGCCGGCGGCGAGCAGATCCAGGGCGCGGGGGTCGGCCCCCGGTTCGTGGCACAGCTGCCCGGCGTGGACGAGGGCTTCGGCGGTGGTGGCGCCGGCGTAGAGCTGGGCGAACCCGCGTACGCCCAGGTGCAGGGCGGGTGCGGTGGTGGTGCGGCGCAGCTCGGCGGCGCCGTCGGCGACCTCCAGGCGCCAGGCGCCGGTGTTCCAGTCGGCGAGTTCGTCGTCGAGGGTGAAGTCGACTCCGCCGCGGGCGTGCACCGGCCAGCCGCGCAGGCGTACGGCGCGGGCGACGTCGACGGGCCGGTGCATCCAGGTCTGCTGGTGGTGTTCGCGGGCGGCCTCCACGGGCAGGTGGGCGGTGACGGCGTCGCCGTCGAGCAGACGCAGCCGCAGGGTGGGGGTGACGCTGCGCCAGCTGGCGAGCACGCCGACGAGTTCGCGGGCGCCGTCGGCGGTGGTGGCGAGGGCTTCTTTGACGGTGAGGACCGCCTCGGGGCCGTAGCCGCGGCCACGGTCCCAGCTGGCGTAGGCGACCAGGTTGCCGTCGTGTTCGACGAGGGTGACGCCGTCGGTGGGCAGCTTGGTGGTGGCGCCGAGGTGGTCGAACAGGCCGCCGCGGCGGGTGAGCATGCCCCGGCGGTGGCGGGCGACGCGTTCGTACAGGTCGGAGACGGCGGGCAGGTCGGCGACGGTGGCGGCCCGGACGTCCAGGTGCGGTGCGGGTCGGTGTGGAGGCAGCGCGGCGGTGGGCAGGTCCACCGTGCGCAAGGTGCCGGCGACTTCCCAGCCGCAGGCCCGGTAGGGGCCGGTGGTGGTCGGGTACAGGCGCTGACGGCGGCGCCGCGGTCGCGGGCCCCGCGCAGCAGGGCGGCGAGCAGGGCACGGGCGGCGCCGCGGCCGCGGGCCTCGGGGGCGACGGCGACGCCGCCGACGGCCGTGGCGGGTACGGCGCGTCCCGACCACCACTGGTGGTGGTGCAGGTCGGCAGCCTTGCCGCGCAGTCGGCCGTCGCCGTCGAACGCGCCGTACCGGGTCATGCCGGGTGTTTCCTGGGTGGCGTGTGGTGGAGGTTGCGGGTCGGAGCCGAAGGCGTCGCGGCCGAGGGCCCAGGCGGCGGGCAGGTCGTCGAGGGTCAGCTCGCGGACGTCGAGGCTGGGGCGCACCGGTCGACGGTAGTCCCGGACGGCTGGGATCAGTGCTGCGGGATGTTGGCCACCCCGATCCGCTTGCGGAACACCCAGTACGTCCAGCCCTGATAGGCCAGCACGATCGGGGTGAACACCACGGCGATCCAGGTCATGATCTTCAGGGTGTACGGGGTGGAGGCGGCGTTGGTGGCGGTGAGGCTGCCGGCGGGGTCCAGGGTGGAGGGCAGCACGTTCGGGAACAGCGCGGCGAACAGGGTTGCCACGGCCAACCCGATCGCCACGGCGGTGCCGGTGAACGCCCAGCCCTCCCGGCGTACCCGGGCGGCGGCGAGACCGCCGAGCAGGGCGAGCGCGGCGCCGGCGGCGAGCACGACGGCGGCCGCGCTGGAGCGGATGCTCAGCGTCCAGGACAGGAAGGCCACCGCCACCACGGCGGTGCCGGCGCCGAGTTTGACGGCCAGGGCGCCGGCCCGGGCGCGGATGTCGCCGGTGGTCTTCAGGGCGAGGAACACCGCGCCGTGGGTGAGGAACAGGCCCAGGGTGGTCACCCCGCCGAGCAGGGCGTACGGGTGGAGCAGGTCGAGCAGGCCGCCGACGTATTCGTGGTCGGCGTCCAGCGGCACGCCGCGCAGGATGTTGGCGAAGGCGATGCCCCACAGGATCGCCGGCAGCAGGGAGCCGAAGAAGATGGCCTGGTCCCAGCGGCGTTTCCAGGACGCCTCGGGGCGCTTGTGCCGGTACTCGAAGGCGACCCCGCGGGCGATCAGGGCGAGCAGGATGAGCAGCAGGGGCAGGTAGAAGCCGGAGAAGAGGGTGGCGTACCACTCGGGGAAGGCGGCGAACATGGCGCCGCCGGCGGTGATCAGCCAGACCTCGTTGCCGTCCCAGACCGGGCCGATGGTGTTGATCAGGACGCGGCGTTCCCGGTCGTCGCGGCCGAGGACGGGCAGCAGCATGCCGACGCCGAAGTCGAAGCCTTCGAGGATGAAGTAGCCGGTGAAGAGCACGGCCACGAGGAGAAACCAGACGGTCGTCAGTTCCACGGTGGGCTCCAGGTCAGTAGGCGAAGGCGAGCGGCCGCTCGGCGTCGTCGGTGTCGTCGGGTTCGGGGGCCGGGGTGACGTCGGGTACGCCGGCCTTGGCGTAGCGGACGAGCAGCCTGAACTCGATCACGGCGAGGGTGGCGTAGATGAGGGTGAACGCGGTGAACGAGGTGAGCACCTCGGTCAGTGAGACGCTGCGGGACACGCCGTCGCGGGTGAGCATCTCGCCGAAGACGATCCACGGCTGGCGGCCCATCTCGGTGAAGATCCAGCCGAAGGAGTTGGCCAGCAGCGGCAGGACCGGCAGGACCAGGCCGACGCGTAGCAGCCACCGGCTGGTGGGGGTGCGGCCCTTGCGCTGGGTCCAGAGCACGAGCAGGGCGATCGCGGCGGCGGCCAGCCCGAAGCCGATCATGAAGCGGAAGCTCCAGTAGGTGACCGGGATGATCGGGGTGTAGCTGCCGGCGCCGTACTGGGTGGCGTACTGGGCCTGGAGGTCGTTGATGCCGTGCACGGTGCCGTTGGGGTCGCCGGTGCCGAGGAAGGACAGCAGGTAGGGGATCTTGAGGGCGAAGATCTCGCGGCTGCCGTCGAGGCTGCCGACGGTGAGCACGGAGAACGAGGCGGGGCTCTCGGTGGTGTAGAGGCCCTCGGCGGCGGCCATCTTCATCGGCTGCACCTCGGTCATGATCTTGCCCTGGATGTCGCCGGTGAGCACCACCAGCGCGGAGGCGACCAGGACGACCCAGGAGCCGAACCTGGTGGCGAACCGGTAGGTGCCGGCGTCGGCGCTGTCGCGGTGGCGGATGACGTGGTAGAGGCCGACGGCGACGATCAGCGACCCGGCGACCAGGAACGCCCCGGCGAGGGTGTGCGGGAAGGTGATCAGGGCGACCTTGTTGGTGAGGACGGCGAGGAAGTCGGTCAGTTCGGCGCGGCCGGTGGTGGGGTTGATCCGGTAGCCGACCGGGTTCTGCATGAACGAGTTCGCGGCGAGGATGAAGTAGGCGGACAGGTTGGTGCCGATGGCGGCGGCCCAGATGGCGGCCAGGTGCAGCCGCTTGGGTAGCCGGTCCCAGCCGAAGATCCACAGCCCGATGAAGGTCGACTCGAGGAAGAACGCGACCAGGGCCTCGATTGCCAGCGGGGCACCGAAGATGTCGCCGACGAAGCGGGAGTAGTCGCTCCAGTTCATGCCGAACTGGAACTCCTGCACGATGCCGGTGACCACACCCATCGCGAAGTTGATGAGGAAGAGCTTGCCGTAGAACTTGGTGAGTTTGAGGTACCGCTCGTTGCCGGTGCGGTGCCACATGGTCTGGAGGATGGCCACCAGGACCGACAGGCCGATGGTCAGTGGCACGAAGAGAAAGTGGTAAACGGTGGTGACACCGAACTGCCAGCGGGCGACGTCCAACGCGTCCACCTGAAACCCCCAGCTGTGCTTACTACGAGACGTAGTAAATACTACTCGGCGTCGTAGAAGGATCGGCAGGGCCCTGGGTCCCGACCCGGCACGGGACCAATGACCCTGATCACCTCCGCCGTACGGTCCGGGATCGGGTCAACGGCCCACCCTGCGGCGTGCGACCATCCAGCACTGATGAACACCCCGACCACCCCCTGGCGGGCGCCGCTGCTGTGGCGTACCGCGCAACTGCTCGCCCGCGGCGTCGTCGGCCTGCTGGGACGCCTCGAGGTCACCGGCGACGTGCCGGTGGAGCTGCGCCACGGGCCGCTGATCCTGGCCGCCAACCACATCAGCCCGTTCGATCCCGTGGTGCTCAGCGCCGCCTGCCGGGCCCGGGGCGTCGCCCCGCGGATCATGGCCACCGGCGGCCTGTTCCGCGCTCCCGTCGTCGGTCCGCTGATGCGCCGCGCCGGGCACATCCGCGTCGACCGGGGCACCAGCTCCGTGCACCAGGCCCTCGATGTGGCCGCCGCGGCCGTGGCGGGCGGCTCGGTGGTGCTGCTCTACCCGGAGGGACGGATCGGCCTGGACCCGGGCATGTGGCCGGAGCGGGGCAAGACCGGCGCGGCCCGGCTCGCCTTCGCCAGCGGCGCCCCCGTCGTCCCGGTCGCCCAGTGGGGCTCCCACGAGGTGCTGCCGTACCGGACGACGCCGGCGGAGGTCCTGCGCGGCATCGCCCGGGCGGTGGTCCGGCGACCGGTGATCCGGGTGCGCTTCGGCACCCCGGTGGTGCTGAGCCAGCTGAACCCCGGCACGCCCGGGGCCGCCCGGCGGGCCACCGACCGGATCATCGACGCGATCACCGACAATCTGGCGCCGCTGCGTCCCGACGAGCCGTACTGGCCCCGCCACGTCGACCCCAGCCGCCCGGCCGACACCGCCCGCTCCCACCGCCGCCGGCCGCGCGGCTGACCGGCGGCGGTGTCAGGCGCCGGCGGACAGTCGCGCGTCGAGGGCGTCGAGGTCGGGCACGAACCAGACCTGGTCGTGCCGGTTCGACTCGGCCACCAGGGCCCGCAGCGCCGTACTGGCCTCCAGATGCGCGGTGATGTCGCCGACGACGACCAGCCGCAGCCGGTAGTTGACGAATTTCTGCATGATCTCCCCGGCGAAGCGGGTGCCCAGGGAGAAGAAGCTCGGATCGAATCGGCTGGCGGGCACGGCGACCACCTCGGCGCCGGCGAAGGCCGCGCCGATCAGGTCGAGTGCCTGCTCGGTGGTGGCCACCGGTGGCCCGGCCGGGTCGCAGACCAGCACCGGCACCCCGGCCCGCTCCTGGATCAGGTCAGGCATCGTGCACCTCCCCCGAGAGCAGACCGTTGTCGCCGTGCAGGACCGCGTCGACCAGGCGCAGCAGGTCGGCGGTGGCGGCGGGGTCCCCCAGGATCACGAGTTTCATGCGGTGGCGCTCCTCGTCGTGGACGACCTGTACGCGCAGCGGGCGTGCGGGGTCGTGGCCGGTGTTGGCGCCGGCGAGCACCAGCGTGGCGAGCCGATCGGCGGCCGCCCGGTCGACGCCGTCGACCTGCACGATGCTCGACACCTCCAGCAGCGGCACGCGGGCGGGTGGCACCGGCCGGCCGGTCAGCGCGTCGAGGTCGGCCCGGGCGATCCGGTACTGCTTGCCGATCCGCACCGCCCGCAGCCGTCCGGCCCGGATGTAGCCGCGCACGGTGCGCACGTGCAGGCCGAGCAGGTCGGCCACCTGCTCGACCGAGTACAGGTCATTACTCATCGCTCCCGATCGTACGCATGATGAGGAACGATAGGGAAGTTTATTTCGGCGGGGTGGCCGACGGAGCCGAGAAAACCGGCGGATGCGCCACTTACTTGACCTCGGTGCGGATGGCATCATGACCGATCACGTCGGGGTGCTCCGCGACGTCCACCGCCGCCGCGGCCACTGGGCCGCCTGAGCCAGAGGAACCCGATGGCCGAAACGGTCGCCCCCGCCGTCGCCGAGCCCGCGCGCCCGGGCAGCACCCGCCGCGAGCGCACCGGTTGGTACTTCTACGACTGGGCGAACTCCGCCTTCCAGACCACGGTGATCACGGTCTTCCTCGGCCCCTTCCTCACCACGGTCACGAAGTTGGCCGCCGGCTGCGAGCTGGGTGCCGACAGCTGCGACGGGTACGTCCACCCGCTGGGCATCCGGGTCGCCCCCGGCTCCTTCTACCCGTACCTGGTCTCGCTGTCGGTCCTGCTCACCGTGTTCGTGCTGCCGGTCGTCGGGGCGATCGCGGACCGGTCGATGCACAAGAAGCGGCTGCTGGGCCTCGCCGCGTTCCTCGGCGCCGGGGCGACCATCGCGTTCGCCTTCGTCACCGGCGACCGGTACCTGCTCGGCGGGGCGCTGTTCCTGATCGCCAACATCTCCTTCGGCGCGGCCGTCGTGGTCTACAACTCGTTCCTGCCGCAGTTGGGCGGCCCCGACGACCGCGACGCCATCTCCAGCCGGGGCTGGGCCATCGGCTACCTCGGCGGCGGGCTGCTGCTCGCGCTGAACCTGGTCGCGGTCACCATGCTCAGCGAGGAGGGCAACGCGCAGCGCACCATGGACCTGGCCCGCTGGTCCATCGTCTCGGCCGGCGTGTGGTGGGCGGCGTTCACCCTGCTGCCGCTGCGTTGGCTGCGGGAACGCCCCACCGCCGAGGCGCTGCGCGGCGGCGGCAACGTGCTCACCGACGGGTTCCGGCAGCTCGGCCACACGCTGCGGGAGCTCAAGGCGTACCCGCTGACGCTGTTCTTCCTGCTGGCCTTCCTGGTCTTCAACGACGGCATCCAGACCGTCATCACCCTGGCCAGCCAGTACGGCACCGAGGAGCTGCGGCTGGAGCAGAGCACCCTGATCGTGACGATCCTGCTGGTGCAGTTCCTCGCCTTCGGCGGCGCGCTCGCCCTCGGCGCCCTCGCGCGGCGCATCGGCGCGTGGAAGACGGTGCTGCTGACCCTGGTGCTGTGGACCGCGGTGATCATCGCCGTGATCCGGCTGCCCGCCGAGGCGCCGCTGCCGTTCATGATCATCGGCGGGTGCATCGGGCTGGTGCTCGGCGGCAGTCAGGCGCTGAGCCGGTCGCTGTTCAGCCAGCTCATCCCCGCCGGCAAGGAGGGCGAGTACTACGGCTTCTACGAGATCAGCGACAAGGGCACCAGCTGGCTCGGGCCGGCCGCCTTCGGGCTGGTGTTCCAGCTCACCGCCTCGTACCGGGTGGGCGTGGTCTCCCTGCTGATCTTCTTCGTGGTCGGGTTCGCGCTGCTGGCCGCCGTGCCGATGCGCCGGGCCATCCTCGCCGCCGGCAACACCCCGCCCCGGGTGCTGTAGCGCGGCCCCGCGCACCGGCCCGATCAAGGGCGGTCGATCGACTAGATGATTGAGTCCGAAGTTCGGACTGCTCAGTGGTCGTATGCGATGAGCGA
>NZ_JBEYER010000159.1:0-10475 GCF_040634005.1 Micromonospora sp. NPDC007271 | reverse complement strand
CCGACCCCGTACGGGGGGGGTGGGGGGGGGGTTTGGCCGCCCCCCGGGGCCGTTCCGGGCGGGGGACCGGGGCGCCCCGGGCCCGGCCGGGGGGGGGGGGGGGCGGCCCCCCCCCCCCCCGACCCGTGCTGAAGACCGTGAAGAGTGGCCACCCCGCCCGGGGGTGGCCACTCTTTCGCGTGAGACAGGCCGCTCGTCGGCCCCGGTCGGGTCGGTGCCGGCGGGTGTGGTTGCTATGGTCACGGTGCTCCGAAAAGACGTGAAGAAGGCGCGGCTATGACCAACGATCCGTTCACCGCGGCCGCGAGCCTCGACGAGCTGCTCACCAGGACCCAGCAGGCGCTGTCCTCGATGCGGTCGCGGGCCGCGGAGCACACCGACGTCGACCCGGGGCAGCTGCTTCGCGCCGAGGGCAGCGCGGCCGACGGGTGCGTGCGCGCCGTGGCCGTCCAAGGTGGCCGGATCGAGTCCGTCGTCGTCGCCCCCGAGCTGGCCGAGGTGGGGCTGGAGGAGCTCTGCGGGCATGTCGTGGTGGCCGTCAACGCGGCCCTCGCCGACCTCGACGCCCAGGTCAGCGCCTCGGCGCGGGCCGACGTGGATGCCCTGGCCGCGCGGCTCGGCGGGCTGCAGGAGCAGTCGATGCGGCAGATGGAGCTGTTCAGCCGAGCCATGGAGGACGTGATGGCCCGGCTCAACCGCGGCGGCGACGTGGGCACCCGGGCGGGCCGCTCAAGCTGAGGCAGGCGCCGCCGGCGCGTTGCGGTGACGCGGGTTCGGCCACCGGCCGACAGCTCGCCACACTTTCTCAAGCGCCCACCGGGCGGGCGGACGACCGCCGAGCGGGTCGACATCGAGCACACGTCGCCGGACCGGGTGGCCTACCACCGGGGACACGAGTCCGTCGAGCACTTTCGTCTCCTGCGTAGAAAAGTAGTCACGGGGGCGACGAAAGCTATGGACATGCTGACCGGAAGTCAGTAGGGTCAAGCACTATCAATATGTTTGCCGAGACGAACTAGCGGCACGGTAGCTCTCGACAGTGGCCCTACGGGCGGCGCAACACGCCCGGAGACCACGACCGGCCAGACTGGCCACCCCCGGGTCAACGCCACCACGGCGACCGGGCGCGGCACGCGCCACGGGTCGACCGATGCCCGTCCCCGACGAACCCCACCAGCTCCGAAACACCACCGTGCCCGGCGGAGGGCGGATCCGGCCCGCTGTCGACGCCGGGGCAGCCGAACCCACCACTTCGAGCGACCGTGGCCCACGGCCACGGCCGGGGATCCCGTGCGGCCTGGGGAGGGGTCGCCGGGCGCGTGACCACCAGGACACCTTCACCCGTCGACCACACCGACGTGCGCTCCGTCCGCTGCTTTCCGGACCGTGAAAGAGGAACCCATGAACCCACATCCGCCGCGGAACCGGCTCGGCACGAGCCGGCTCCGGAGGACGGTGGCCGCCCTCGCCACGCTGGCGCTCCTGGCCACCGGCCTCACCGCCGCGCCCGCGAGCGCGCGGCCGACCGACCCGGAACGCTCCGCGAGGGCCGCGACCCCGGCACCGCTCCAGGCCCAGGTGCTGACCTGGACGGCGGGGGACAACTTCCTCGCCTACCGGTCGGCGCCCACCACCGCGGTCGCCGGGCCGGCCACCCTGGTCTTCGAGAACAGTGCCGCCACCGGCAACACCACCGGGATGCAGCACACCCTGACCTTCGAGACGTCGGACCCGCGGTACAACAGCGACGTCGACGTGAACATCCTGGCCGATCCGACGGACCGCAACGGGGGTCGCTGGACGGTCGACGTGTTGCTCTCCCCGGGCACCTACAAGTACTTCTGCGCCATCCCGGGCCACGGCGGAATGAACGGCCTGCTGGTCGTCACCGGCGGCGGTTCGGACACCACGCCGCCAACCGTGACCGCCGCCGTCACCGGCGAGAAGGACGCCAACGGGGCGTACGTGGGCAGCGCGACGGTGACCCTGACCGCGACGGACACGGGCTCCGGCGTCGACCGCGTCGAGTACTCCCTGGACGGTGGTGCGTACGGCACCTACACCGCGCCGGTGACGGTGAATCAGCCGGGCCCGCACACGGTGAGTTATCGGGCGACGGACAAGGCGGGTAACACGTCGTCGCCGCAGCAGGTGTCGTTCACGGTGGTGGAGCCGACTCCGCCGGACACCACTCCGCCGACGGTCACCGCTTCCGTCACCGGTCAGCGGGACGCCAACGGCGCGTACGTGGGCAGTGCGACGGTCACGCTCTCCGCGGTCGACACCGAGTCGGGGGTCGACCGGATCGAGTACTCCCTGGACGGTGGCGCCTACGGCCGCTATACCGCGCCGGTCACCGTCAACCAGGTCGGCCCGCACACGGTGAGTTATCGGGCGACGGACAAGGCGGGTAACACGTCGTCGCCGCAGCAGGTGTCGTTCACCGTGGTGGAGCCGACGCCGACGGACACCACTCCGCCGACGGTCACCGCTTCCGTCACCGGCCAGCGGGACGCCAACGGGGCGTACGTGGGCGGCGCGACGGTCACCCTCTCCGCCACGGACACCCAGTCGGGCGTGGACCGGGTCGAGTACTCGCTCGACGGGCAGCCCTACGCCGCGTACACCGCGCCGGTCACCGTGAATCAGCCGGGGCCGCACACGGTGAGTTACCGGGCCACGGACAAGGCCGGTAACACGTCGTCGCCACAATCGGTGTCGTTCACGGTCGTCGACCCGCCCGCCCCGGACACCACCCCGCCGACCGTCACCGCCGCCCTCACCGGGCAGCTGGACGACCACGGCGCCTACGTGGGCAGCGCCACCGTCACCCTCACCGCCGCCGACAGCGGCTCGGGCGTGGACCGGGTCGAGTACTCCCTCGACGGGCAGCCCTACACCCGCTACTCCGCCCCGGTCACCGTCGACCGGCCGGGCGAGCACACGCTCAGCTACCGCGCCACCGACAAGGCCGGCAACACCTCCGGCACCGCCTCGGTCACCTTCACGGTGGTCGCCAGCGGACCGCGGCCGGAGTGCGTCAAGGACACCCGGCCGACCGTCTGGCTCGGCACCGTGGACAGCGGGGTTCCCAACCGGGTCGTCGAGGGTGACTGCACCATCAACAACGTCATCGAGGACGAGCGCAGCTGGCCCAACCACGGCCAGTTCGTCTCCTACGTGACCTCGGTCGCCGAGCACCTGCACCACCTGGGCGTCATCAACCACCAGGAGCACGGCAAGCTGGTCAGCGCCGCCGCCCGGTCCGGCGTCGGCAAGCCGGACACGAAGAACGGCTACCAGGCCATCCTCGACAACACCCCCGCCTCCTTCAAGCGGTGGCAGCAGGTCGGCGCGGGCGGCTTCACCCGCAACGCCGACGGATCCGTCACCAGCAAGCCGGTGCCCGGGCTCGGCATGCTCTGGTACCCGGTCTCCGCGTACGGTGACTTCTCCCTGAAGCTGCAGTGGCGCGACGACGCCCCCGGCGACGGCCGGGCCAACAGCGGGGTCTTCGTCCGCTTCCCGGACGTCCGCCAGCACCCGGCGGAGCCCCGCCCCGAGTGGGTCGCCATCAAGTACGGCCACGAGCTCCAGATCCTCGACCGGCCCGACGGCGACCAGTACAAGAGCGGCTCCGTGTACGGCTTCGACCGGGTCGACCTGGCCGGCGCGGGGGTCACCCCGAAGGGCACCTGGAACGACTACGAGATCCGGGTGATCGGCCAGCACTACTCCGTGTTCCGCAACGGAAAGCTGATCAACGAGTACGCCAACCGGCCCGACGCCGTGTTCAGCCCGCCCCGCGCCGACGACCCGGGCGGCGCCGGCCGGCAGCACGCCACCGGATACATCGGCCTGCAGAACCACGGCACCGGAGACGTCATCAGCTTCCGCGACGTCCGGATCGCCCCGCTGACCCCGTGCTGTTCCGGTGGCGCGGCGGGCGGCCCGAACTCCTGCTGCTGAGCGAGCGAAAGGGAAACACCATGGCAAGGAACACGATCGACCGGCGTACCCTGCTGCGGGGCCTCGCCGGCTCCACGGTCGCGGTCAGCGCGGCCAGCCTGGCCGGCGCGCTGCCGGCCGAGGCCGACCAGGGTGGCCAGGGCAAGCTCATCCCGCAGGGGCACCTGGGTATCCAGCTCTACAGCGTCCGCGACAAGATCGCCCAGGTCGGCTTCGCCGCCGTCTTCGAGGAGCTGTCCCGCATCGGCTACCGGGAGGTGGAGTTCGCCGGCTACACCCAGGGCTCGGTGGGCGCGATCACCCCGGAGCAGATCCGCCGGCTGCTCGACGACAACGGGCTGACGGCGGCCGGCAGCCACCGCGGGTTGCGGGACTTCCGCACCAACCTGGAGTGGGAGCTGGACGTCGCCGAGACCCTCGGCATGCCGGCGCTCGGCACCGCGGAGGCGCCCACCGGCAACCGGACCATCGCCGGCTACCAGGCGGCCGCCGCCGAGTTCAACGCCTGGGGCGAGGCCGCGGCGGCCCGCGGCATCAAGCTCTACCAGCACAACCACACCATCGAGTTCAGCTTCGCGACGGACCGGCCCGACGTGCGGCTGTACGACCTCTTCCTGGAGCTGACCGATCCCCGGTACGTGTTCCTGGAGATGGACATCCTGTGGGCGTACGGCGGGGCACGCAAGTACCCGGGCTTCCGCCCGGTCGACTACGTCAACGCCCACCCGCACCGCTTCCCGCTGTTCCACGTCAAGGACGGGGTGCCGCTGCCCGACCCGCAGCAGGGCAACTCCTACCTGGACGTGGAGTTCGGTGCCGGAGTCATCCCGTTCCACGAGTTCTTCGGCGAGCTGAAGGGCCGGGGCCGCTTCGAGTTCCTGTGGGAGCAGGACTCCGCGCCCGGGGCGCAGCCGAACCCGCCGGGCTCCCTGGGCGCCGCCGAGCGTAGCTACCACCGCCTGGTGGAGCTGCGGGGTGCCCGATGAGCGCCTGGCGCCTGGTCGAGGACGATCCGACACCGACACCGACACCGACACCGGCAGCGCCACCGGTGCCCGGGGCCGCGGCGCGGCCCGAGCGCCGGCGTGCCGGTGCCCGGCGGATGCTGGTGGTCGCGGCGGTCGCGCTGCTCACCCTGGTCGGGGCCGGCGGGCTGGCCGCCGCCGGCACCGGGATGTTCGCCGAGAAGCCGGACGGCTGCGTCAAGCCCGACCGCAGCATCCAGTTGTACGCCGTGGAACTGCCCAAGGACGGCAACCAGGTCCGGCTCGGCTACGGCCTGACCCCGCAGACGGCCTCGTACCCGGGCCCGCTGATCGAGATGATGGAGGGGGAGTGCCTCGCCATCACCCTGCACAACCAGGTCTCCGCCGACACCCTCGCCGCGCTGCGGACCGACCCGGCCCACCCGCTGGGCGTCTCGCTGCACGTGCACGGGGTCAAGTACACCCAGCCCTCCGACGGCACCGTGCAGAGCAACTCGTACGTCCCGTCGGGCGGGTCGCGCACCTACACCTGGTACGCCCAGCCCCGCAACAACAAGACCGGGGCTCAGGGCACGGCCGGTTACTGGTGGTACCACGACCACGTGGTGGGCGGCCCGCACGGCACCCAGGGGCTCTCGTCCGGTCTCTTCGGCGGCTTGGTCGTCCGGCGTCCGGGCGACCCGAAGCCGGACCGGACCTACACCGTGGTCTTCGGTGACCGGCAGAGCATCAACCTGCGCCGGGGCGACGCCACCGACACCTGCACCGAGGCGAACCCGCAGCCCGGCCCGACCTGCCTGGTCGCCCGCAAGGGGGAGCGGGTCGAGTTCGTCGTGGTCGGCATCGGCAACGACATGCACACCTTCCACCTGCACGGGCACTCGTGGGCGGACACCCGCACCGGGGTGATCAGCAACAACGGTCAGCCGTTCGTCGACTCCGTACCGATCATCGACAACAAGACGCTGGGTCCCGGTGACTCCTTTGGCGTCCAGGTGGTGGCCGGCGACGCGGTCGGCCCGGGGCACTGGATGCTGCACTGCCATATGCAGTTCCATTCCGACGCCGGCATGTCCACGATGCTGCACGTCCTCGACGAGAACGGGAACATGCCGCCCGGCATGGGCCACCAGCACGGCGCCACCGGCGCCACCGGCACCGCCCCGGCGCCCGCCGCCGGGCAGCACCAGCACAACTGACGGGCCCGGTGGCTGCCGTCCCGTCCCGGGCCGGCAGCCACCGGACCGCACCGCACATCCACCCCGCCGCACCGGCCACCCGACCCGGGTGGCGCCGGCGGCCGCGTACGCCCTGCTCCGGTGAGACCTCACGCTCACCGGCGAAGGACGACCGGAAGAACCTGTCCCTCAATCCAGGAGGAGTCGAGATGGCCGACAGACGCCATTTCCGGTTCTCCCGATGGGTCGGACGCCTCCGCGCCGACTCGACGGGATCCACCACCACAACCCCCCCACCCGAGCCGGCCGCAGCGCGTCGCGCCGGCGGGCCCCGGCGCGTCGGCGCCCTGGCCGCCAGCGCCGCCCTGGGGCTCGGCGTGCTGTCCCTGCCCGCCCAGGCCGCCCTCCCCTCGGCGGCTGCCGCCGCCGAGGCCGCCGCGGTCAAGGTGCTGGTCTTCCACGGGCCGGTGGACAAGCAGGACGACCCGGTCGCCAAGGCCACCGCCAGCATCCGGCAACTGGGCGAGCAGCAGGGCTTCACCGTCGAAGACTCGGCCGACCCGGCCGTGTTCACCGTCGGCAACCTGGCCCGCTACCGCGCGGTGGTGTTCCTCTCCGCCAACGGCGTCACGCTCACCGACGCCCAGGAGGCGGCCTTCCAGGCGTACGTGAAGGGCGGCGGCGGTTTCGTCGGCGTCCACGACGCGGCGCGGGCCCAACCGGAGTCCGCCTGGTTCACCGGCCTGATCGGCACCCGCCCGGCGACCAGCCTGCCCAACGCCGAGAAGCCCGTCTCGGCCACCGCGAGCGCGGAGAACCCGCCGAACGAGACCGCGGCGAAGGCCATCGACGGGTCGACCGGCACCAAGTGGCTCACCTTCTCGCCGACCGGCTGGCTGGCGGCGAAGCTGGCGAAGCCGGTGGCGGTGAGCCGGTACGCGCTCACCTCGGCCAACGACTTCCCCGGCCGCGACCCGAAGAACTGGACCCTGCAGGGTTCCCAGGACGGCAGCACCTGGACCGACCTGGACACCCGCAGCAACGAGACCTTCCCGCAGCGGTTCCAGACCAAGCAGTACAGCTTCACCAACACCACGGCCTACCAGCACTACCGGCTGAACGTCACGGCGAACAGCGGTGAGCCGCTGGTGCAGCTCGCGGAGCTGTGGCTGATCGGGCCGGACGCCGGGCCCGCCCCGGACAGCACGGTGCAGAAGGCGACCGTCGACCTCACGGACCGGCAGCACCCGGCGAACAAGGGTCTGCCGCTGACCTGGACCCGCTCCGACCAGTGGATCAACTGGGACCCCAGCCCGATCGGCAAGGTCCACACCATCGCGCAGGTCGAGGAGCACACCTACAACGCGGGCCTGAGCGGCAACGGCGCCTTCCACCCGATCTCCTGGTGCCAGGACTACGAGGGCGGCCGTTCGTTCTACACCGGCATGGGCCGGACCGAGGCGAGCTGGACCAGCGACAAGCAGTTCCAGGGCCACCTGGCCGGGGCCATCAAGTGGTCGGCGGGCCTGGTCCGCGGCGACTGCCAGGCGACCATCGCCTCGAACTACCAGATCGAGCGGCTCACCGCCACGAACCAGTCGGGCCAGCTCGACCAGATCGGCGAGCCGCACGGCCTCACCGTCGCCCCCGACGGCAAGGTCTTCTACATCGGCAAGGCCGCCTGCCCGAGCGGGCCGATCGTGAACTGGGACGACCCCAAGGTCGGTCTGGGCTGCGGCACCATCCACCAGTGGGACCCGAAGACCAAGCAGGTCAAGCTGCTCACCACGCTCGCCGTGATGGGCAACCGGGGCAGCGGCAGCGAGTTGGTGAAGAACGAGGAGGGTCTGGTCGGCATCACCCTGGACCCGAAGTTCGCGGAGAACGGCTGGGTCTACGTCTACTGGATGCCGCACGAGTCGATCGACCGGGATCGGCGGATCGGCAAGCGGACCGTCTCCCGGTTCACCTACGACGCGGCGAAGCAGACGATCGACCAGAGCACCCGCAAGGACCTGCTGAGCTGGGACACCCAGATCCACAGCTGCTGCCACGCCGGTGGTGGGATGACGTTCGACGAGAGCGGCAACCTCTACATCGGCTCCGGTGACAGCAACTCCTCCGGTGGCTCCAGCGGCTACTCGGGCAACAACTGGACCCAGGACTACAAGGGCACCTCGTTCCAGGACGCCCGGCGTACCTCGGGCAACACCAACGACCTCAACGGCAAGATCATCCGGATCCACCCGGAGCCGGACGGCACCTACACCATCCCGGCCGGGAACCTGTTCACCGGCAAGGAGGAGGGCGGCGGCAAGACCCGCCCGGAGATCTACGTGATGGGCGTGCGCAACATCGCCCGGATCGCCTGGGACCCGGTCAACCACTGGCTGACCGCGGCCTGGGTCGGCCCGGACGCCGGCGCCCCGAGCCCGGACCTCGGCCCGGCGAAGTACGAGACCGCCACGATCATCACCTCGGCGGGCAACCAGGGCTGGCCGTACTGCATGGGTAACCGGCAGCCCTACCGGGATCGCAGCAACACCGACGCCAACGTGCTGACCGGCTGGTACGACTGCGACAACCTGAAGAACGAGTCGCCGCGCAACACGGGCCTGGTCAACATCCCGCCCGCCCGGGACAACATGATCTGGTACTCGCCGCAGGGCGGTGGCCCGGTCTACCCGAAGCGGACCGACGGCAGCGGGCTGCCCTCGTACGTGGTGGGCGAGGAGACCTTCACCCAGCCGTACCTCAAGGGCGGTGGCCAGGCCATCATGGACGGCCCGACCTACCACCGGGCGAAGGTCGACACCAACAGCGGCGTCGCCTGGCCGGCGTACTGGGACAACAAGTGGTTCATCGGTGACGAGTCCAACGCCAACAACCGGATCGCCGTGACCGTCGACCCGGCCAAGGTCGCCAGCGCCGGCCCGCCGGCGTTCGCCGAGGACCTGCGTCAGATCATCCGATCCGGCAGCGGCGGCACCCAGCTCCAGTCCTGGATGGACGCCAAGTTCGGCCCGGACGGCGCGCTGTACATGCTGGACTACGCCGGCGGCTTCTTCAGCCTGCACTCGAACCAGAAGCTGATCCGGATCACGTACAAGGGTGGCGAGGCGACGCCGCGGCCGAGCGACGCCACCTGGCGGGCGGTCACGCCGAGCCAGCCGAAGACGGTCGCCTTCTCGTCGGCCCGGGCCGGCGGCGTGGCGTGGGAGTGGAACTTCGGTGACGGCAGCGCGCCGTCGCGCGAGGCCAACCCGACCCACACCTACGCGGGCTACGGCACCTACGAGGCCACCCTCAAGGTGACGTACGCCGACGGTCAGGTGTCCACCGCGAAGATCACCGTCACCACGGGCTGCCCCGCGCCGGACAGCCGTAAGACGGTTCAGCTGCTGGACACCGACACCGGCGTGACCAACCACGCGGTCGGCGGCGGCTGCACGATCAACGACCTGATCGACGACGAGCGGAACTGGACGAACCACGGCCAGTTCGTCAGTCACGTCGCCGACGTGGTCAACGACCTGCGGGCCGGCGGCGTCGTGGACAACAAGGAGGCGCAGAAGCTGCAGACCTCCGCGGCCCAGTCGAAGATCGGCAAGGTCGCCGGGTACCGCTCGCTCTTCGACGGCACCGCGGCGTCGCTCGCCGACTGGCGGCAGGCGCCCGGCGGGTCGTTCATCCTGCAGCGCGACGGGACCATCCGCAGCTCGGGTGGCCTCGGCATGCTCTGGTACGCCAAGGACGAGTTCGCCGACTTCTCGCTGCGGTTGAAGTTCCGGGACGTCTCCGCCGGCACCACGTACGCCAACAGTGGGGTCTTCACCCGGTTCCCGGACCCGCGGATCCCGCTGGACCAGCGGCCGGCCGGCAGCTGCGGCACGGTCGGCTCGGCCCGCAGCTCGCAGGCCTGGGTGGCGATCTACTGCGGCCACGAGATCCAGATCTACGACGGGCCCACCGGCGAGGTGCAGAAGACCGGATCGATCTACAACTTCGATCCGCAGGGTCTGGACCAGGCGGGGGCGACCCCGAAGGGCCAGTGGAACGACTACGAGGTCCGGGTGGTCGGACAGCACTACACGATCATCCGGAACGGTGTGGTGATCAACGAGTTCGACAACACGCCCGGCAAGGCGTCGTCCCGTGCGGGTGACCCGCCGACCGACCTGCGGCAGTTCCTCAGCGGGTTCGTCGGGTTGCAGAACCACGGTACGAACGACCTGATCGAGTTCCGCGACGTACGGATCCGGTCGCTGTAGTCCGATCGGCGCCGGGCACGGGTTCCACCCGTGCCGGCGGGGTGTTCCAGGGGTTCTTCATTCCGCTGCAC
>NZ_JBEYER010000158.1:0-10487 GCF_040634005.1 Micromonospora sp. NPDC007271 | reverse complement strand
GGGAGCTCGACACCGGCGCGCTGCGGCTGTCGCTGACCCTCTCCCCCGCGCCCGCGGCCTGGGACTCGGGCAGGCCGAGGCCCGCCGCGCGGCCGGGTCGGCCGCGGCCCGCCGGGGAGCCGTCGCGCTCCTGGCCCAGCTGCGGCTGCTCGCCGCCCGCCGCCCGGACGCCACGGTGACGCTGGTCGGGCACAGCTACGGGGCGCTGGTCGTCGGGCTCGCCGCCCGCCGGTCGCCGGCCGCGGTGACCGACGTGGTGACGCTCGGCGGCGTGGGCGTCGGCGTGGACCGGGCCGGCGACCTGGACCGGGTGCGGATCTGGGCGGCGGAGGCGCCCGCCGACTGGATCCGCCGGGTGCCGGAGGTACGGCTGCCCGGGCTGGGCCACGGCGTCCGCCCCGGCGACCCGGCCTTCGGCGCGCGACCGCTGCCCACCACCGGGGTGTCCGGCCACGACGGCTACCTGGCGGCGGGAGGCGCAACGACGGCAGCGGTGGCGTCGGTCGTGCTCGCCGACCCCGCCGACCTGGCGGTGGCCCCGTGAGCGCGAGGAACGAGCTGGGTCGGCGAGCCCCGCAGTCGCGGACGAACCGCGATTCAGTGAGCGCGAGGAGCGAGCCGGACGGGCCGGGCGGGCGGTCGCGTCGCGCGCTGCGGCCGGTGCCGCGGGACCGGGTGATCGACGCGCTGCGGGCGTACGCGATCGGCGGGGTGGTACTCGGGCACTGGTTGGTCACCGCCCTGGTGCTGACCGGCGACGGGGCCCTGCGCACGGCCAGCCCGCTGGCCGCGATGCCGGCCCTGGCCCCGGCCACCTGGCTGCTGCAGACCCTCGGGCTGTTCTTCTTCACCGCCGGGTACGCGGCCACCAGGTCGCTGGCCGGGTACCCGCACGGCGCCGGGCGCTGGCTGGCCCGCCGGCTGGGGCGGCTGCTCCGCCCGGCGCTCGCGCTGCTCGGCGTCGGGTCCGGGCTCCTGCTGGCCGCGATCGTCCTGGGCACCCCGGACGACACCCTCACCGTGGCGGTCACGCTGGCGGTCAGTCCGCTGTGGTTCCTGCTGCCGCTGGTGGCGCTCTCCGCGCTGACCGGGCCGCTGCGGGCGGCCGTACGCCGCTGGGGTGCGCTGCGCTGCGCCGCCCCGGCGGTGGCCGTGGTGGCCGGCGCCGACCTGGCGGCGCGGGTGCTGCCGGCGGCGCCCGGTCGGCTGCCGGTCACCCTGCTGGCCGCCTGGGCGGTGCCCTGGCTGCTCGGGATCGCGCACGCCGACGGACGACTGGCCGAGGCCCGCCCGGCCGCCGGGCTCACGGCGGCCGGCGGCGTGGCGCTCGTGGGGCTGGTGGCGGTCGGCTACCCGGTCAGCGCGGTCGGGGTGCCCGGCGCGGGCTGGTCCAACCTGCACCCGCCGTCCCTGTTCGCCGTCGCGCTCGGGGTGGGCCAGATCGGCCTCGCGCTGCTGGTCCGGCCGGCGCTGGCCCGGCTGCTGGACCGGCCCGGGCCGGCGCGGCTGGTGGCCGTCGTGAACCGGGAGGCGATGGGCGTCTACCTGTGGCACCAGCCGGTGCTGGTCGCGGTGACCGCGACCACCGCGCACCTCGGCCCCGCCCTGCCGGGGCTGCACACCGCACCGGCCGGGCCCGGCTGGGTGGCCGCCCGGATCTGCTGGCTGCCGCTGTTCGTCCTGGTCCTGGCTGCGCTGTTGGCGCCGCGCCGCCCGCCGCCGGGTGGCCCTGTTGGCGCCGCGCCGCCCGCCGCCGGGTGGCCCACCGGTGGAACGGTGACAACCGGTCGGCCGAGTGCGGTGGGGTGGCGCGGCGGGTGTACGATGACTCCCGTTTGCGGGCCGCACCACGCCCGCCACGCCGGAGCCCCGCCGACCCCAGGAGGTGATCGCTGTGCGAGATAGCGATCCTTCCAGTCGTGGCCGGGCCCGCCGTCAGCCCCGCTGAGCCGCGACTCAGTCAGAGGAGCTGACCCAGCTTCCCACGCCTCCGCGACCGTCCGCCTCCGCCGGCCACCGGCCTGGAGCTGGCCGGGCCGCACGGCCCCGTTGGGCCGCCCGTGGAGGAGCAGCCCGGTCACGACTCTCGTGTGCGTACGCCCTGATCCATCCTGCGGTCCCACCGTCGAGCCCGGACCGCCGTCGCCACGGAGCAGTCCCATGAGCCGTTACGTCGCCCCGCTGGGCTTCACCCTCGCCGCCGTCTGGGTGGCTGTCCTGTTCGTCCTGGCCGGCGGTCACTGAGCCGCGCCGGCCGGGACGCATCCCGGCCGGCCGCAGCGTTCGCCGTCGCGTCCCCTACAGCAGGCGGGACGACCAGAGCAGGCTCAACGCACCGGCGCAGAGGGCCAGCAGCAGCGCGATCCCCGCGTACCACTGGGTGATCTCGCGCGGCTCGGTCCGGAAGCCGATCGAGCTACCCATGTCCTGGTAGACCTGCTTGAGCTCGCTCACCGAGGCGGCCTCGTAGAAGTAGCCCTGGGTGGTCTCCGCCAGCTGCGACAGGGCCGTCCGGTCCACCGGCACGCGCTGGAGCTGGCCACCGATGTCCACCTGGCCCGAGTCGGTACCGAACGCGATGGTGGAGACCGGCACGTTCGCCGCCTGCGCCGCGGCGGCCGCCTCCTCCACCGACCGCCCCGACGTGCGGTAGCCGTCGGACAGCAGCACGATCCGGGCCGGGGGAAGGCCGGCCGCACCGTCGGCGGGCACCGAGCGGATCGCCTCCAGACAGGTGAAGACCGCCTCTCCGGTGGCGGTCGCCTCGGCCAGGACGAGGCCGTCGATGGCGGCGGTCACCGCCGCCCGGTCCTTGGTCGGCGGGACCAGCACGTTCGCCGCCTTGGCGAAGGAGACCAGCCCGAGGTTGTAGCTGGCCGGCAGCTCCCCGACGAACTGCTTCGCCGCCTCCTGCGCCGCCTGGAGACGGTTCGGCGCGACGTCGTCGGCCTGCATGGACAGCGACACGTCGATGGCGAGCATCACCGTGGCCCGTTCGAGGGGCTCCCGGGTGTCCACCGCCGGCCGGGCCAGCGCGGTCGCCAGCACCAGCAGGCAGAGGAGGAACGCGGTGGCCGCCGCGTGCCGCCGCCAACCCAGGCCCCTGGGCGCGAGGGTACGCAGCAGGTCGACGTTGGTGAACCGCAACGCGTACGCCCGACGGTGCAGCTGCCGCCAGACGTACGCGGCGGCCAGGGCGAGCACCGGCAGCACGGCCAGCAGCCACCACGGTTGCAGAAAACGGATCATCGGGTCGTCCCTCGGGTCCGGGCGTGCCGCTGCGCGGCGACGAACCGCACCATGTCCAGCAGCCAGTCTCGGTCGGTACGCAGCCGCAGGTGGGCCGCGCCGGCGGTGCGCAGCTCGGCGGCGATGGCCGCGCGCTGGGCGGCCGCCGCCTCGGCGTACCGGCGGCGCAGGCCCGGGTCGGCGGTCTGCACCTCGTGCAGCTCCCCCGTCTCCGGGTCCACCACCGGCAGCACCCCGACGTCGGGCAGCTCCAGCTCGCGCGGATCGACCACCTCGATCGCCAGCACGTCGTGCCGGACCCGCAGCTTACGGATCGGCCGGCCCCACTGCTGCGGCGGTGCGAGGAAGTCGGAGATGACCACCGCCACGCCGCGCCGGCGGGGTGGCCGGTTGAGCATGTCGACCAGCGTCCCGAGATCGCTGCGCCCCGGACGGATCTCCGTCCCGGCGATCGCCCGCAGCAGCCCCTGCGCCTCCTTACGGCCGGCCCGGGCGGGCAGCCGCAGCAGGGTCCCCGGGCCGGCGGGCGGCGCCCCGCCCCGCCACCGCCCCGTCCGGGCCGGCACGGGGGCACCCGTGCCGACCACCGCGCCGATCCGGTTGCCGCCGCGGACGGTCAGGTGGGCCAGCGCGGCCGCGGCGGCGACCACCACGTCCCGCTTCAGCCACCGCCCGGTGCCGAAGTCCAGGCTCGCCGACAGGTCGACCGCCAGCCAGGTTTCCAGCTCGCGGTCGGCGACCGTACGCCGCACGTGCGGCGTCGTGGTCCGCGCGGTGACCGGCCAGTCCATCCGGCGTACGTCGTCGCCGGGGCGGTACTCGCGGGACTCCCCCGCCTCGCTGCCCGGCCCGGGCAACAGCCCCGCGTAGTCGCCCTGGAGCAGCCCGTCGAGCTTGCGGGTGACCATCAGCTGCAACCGGGCGAGGACGGCCCCGGAACGCTCGCCGGCGGCCGGCAGCCGGGTGGGTGGGGTCACGGCCGCTGCCCGGGCCAGCCGGCCCCGTGCGGGACGGCTGGTGGCGGCGGCGTGGCCTGCTGCCGGGGCGCGACCGCCGGCAGCGGGATGGTCGACATGACCCGGTGCACGATGTGGTCGGCCGGCACGTCGTCGGCCAGCGCGTCGTAGCTGAGCACCAGCCGGTGCCGCAGGATGTCCGGGGCGATGTCCTGCACGTCCTGCGGCAGGGCGTAGTCCCGGCCGCGCAGCAGCGCCAGCGCCCGGGTGGCCCGGACCAGGCCGAGCGAGGCGCGCGGGCTGGCGCCGTACTGGATCAGTTGCGCGACGTCCGGCATACCGTGCTCGGCGGGGGCGCGGGTGGCGAGCACCAGCCGGACCGCGTAGTCGACCAGCGCGTTGTGTACGAACACCTGGTCGGCCTTGTGCTGCAGGGCGATCAGATCCGGGGTGTCGAAGACCCGGGCCGGCTCCGGGGGTGCCACCCCCATCCGGTAGACGATCTCCCGCTCCTCGGCGTCGGTCGGGTAGCCGACCACGATCTTCATCAGGAAGCGGTCCCGCTGCGCCTCCGGCAGCGGGTAGACCCCCTCCTGCTCGATCGGGTTCTGGGTGGCCATCACCAGGAACGGGTCGGGCACCCGGTGGGTCTCCCCGCCGATGGACACCTGGCGTTCGCTCATCACCTCCAGCAGCGCCGACTGCACCTTGGCCGGCGCCCGGTTGATCTCGTCGGCGAGCAGGAAGTTCACGAAGACCGGGCCCAGCTCGACGTCGAACTTCTCGCTGGACTGCCGGTAGATCCGGGTGCCCATGATGTCGGCGGGCACCAGGTCCGGGGTGAACTGCACCCGGGCGAACGAGCCGCCGACCACCTTGGCCAGGGTCTCCACGGCGAGGGTCTTGGCGACGCCGGGCACCCCCTCCAGCAGGCAGTGCCCCCGGGCGAGCAGGGCGACGAACATCCGCTCGACCATCCGGTCCTGGCCGACGATCACCCGCTTGATCTCGAACAGCGCCCGCTCCAGCAGGGTGGCGTCCTGGGCCGGGGTGGTGGCCGCCGGTGGCGGCGCGTCCGGCGCGGCCTCGGTCGGCATCGGGGCGTCGGGCGTGGTCGGCTGGGCCACCGGTCCTCCACAGCTTGGTCGTCGCGTCGTGGTGCGTATCAAGACTGTCATGCCCGGCTGAGAGCCGAGGGCGGGAGAGGGACGATTTTCGCCGCGCCGTACCTTCGCGCCTCGCCGCCGTACCTTCGCGCGCGGAAGAGGGTGAACACGGGTGGACAACCACGGGTCCAGCGTGTGTACGATTCAACCCGTCGCCGGGCGGCTCCCCCCGTGGCCGCCCGGCGCTGAACTTTCCCGGGCCGCGGCCCTAGACTCGCCCCGGTGACCACTCCCGCTCCCGCCGACGAGGCGCTGATCTGCTCGGCGCGGGGGTGTCGCGCCCCCGCCGTCTGGGCGTTGCGCTGGAACAATCCCCGCCTGCACGACATCGACCGGCGCAAGACCTGGCTGGCCTGCGCCGAGCACCGCGAGTCGCTCGGCGCCTTCCTCGACGCGCGCGGCTTCCTGCGCGAGGTGGTGGCGCTGCCGGGATCGCCTACCCTCGAAGGGTGAGCGAGCGCAGCGGATCTCCCGGTGAACGGTGACCACCTCGCCGGCCCTCCGCCGGCCCCGCCCGGCCCCCTCGAGCCCTGGCCGGACACCGTCGACTGGCGACCCATCTCCCGCGACCTGATCTGGGTGGAGCTGATCCGGCTCGGCATCCTGCTCGCCGTGGTGCTGGTCGTGCTCGCCGTGGCCTGGGCCGTCACCGGTCAGTGGCTGCTCGGCGCCGCCCTCGGCGTGGTGCTGCTGCTGGCGGCCTGGCGCGCGGTCACCATCGTCCGCGCGGTGCACGCCTGGGGGTACGCCGAACGGGAGAACGACCTGCTGGTCCGGCACGGACTGCTGGTACGCCGGCTGTCGATCGTGCCGTACGCCCGGATGCAGTTCGTCGACGTCACCGCCGGGCCGCTGGAGCGCGCGTTCGATCTGGCCACCGTCCAGTTGCACACGGCCGCGGCGGCGAGCGACGCCCGGGTGCCCGGCCTGCGCCCGGCCGAGGCGTCCCGGCTGCGGGACCGGTTGACCGCGCTGGGCGAGGACCGGGCGGAGGGGCTGTGAGCCAGGGCCCGGCCGGCCCGGGACCCGGGGCCCCGCCGCCCCACCCCGGCGACGGGGACCGGCCCCCGGCCTCGTGGCCGGCGGATGCCCGGCCCACCCCGGCGGTGACCGGTCCCTGGCCGGGGTCCGCGCCGGCTCCCGGCTGGGCGGCGGCCCCGCCCCCGCCGGCCGGGGAGGAGCCACGGCAACGGCTGCATCCGCTCAGTCCGGCGCTGCACGGCGCCAAGTCGCTGGTCGTGGTGATCGCCGGGCTCTCCTGGTCGACCCTGTCCCGGGTCGGTTTCGGCTGGTTCGCCGTGCTGGTCACGGTCTTCGTCCTCGGCGCCACCGTGCTGTCCGTGATCAGCTGGTGGAACACCGGCTACCACCTGGTGGGCCGGGAACTGCGGGTGCACGAGGGGCTGATCTGGCGGCGTACCCGGGCGATCCCGTTGGAGCGACTGCAGGCCGTGGAGGTGGTCCGCCCGCTGCTGGCGCAGCTCACCGGGCTGGCCGAGCTACGGCTGGAGGTGGTGGGCGGGGGCAAGACCGAGGCGCCGCTGGCGTACCTGAGCGTGGCCGAGGCCAACGCGCTGCGCCAGCGGTTGCTCGCGGTCGCCGGCCGCGCCCACGAGGTCGCCCCGCCCGCCGCCGGCGAGCCACCCGCACCCGCGCCGGCCGGGCGCCGGCTGCACACCGTACGCAACAGAGATCTGCTGGTCAGCCAGCTGCTCACCCCCCAGGCGTTCCTGCTCCCGTTCGGCGTGGCCTTCGTGGTGACGCAGTTCCTCTCCGAGGGCTCCTGGTCCTTCATCGCGGTCGCCAGCACGCTGACCGCGATGGCCGGCGTACTGCTGCAACCGGTCCGCCGGGTGCTCGACGACTGGAGCTTCCGGCTCGACCGGGACGACGACACGCTACGGGTCCGCAACGGCCTGCTGGAGACCCGGATGCAGACCGTGCCGCTGCACCGGGTGCAGACCGTCGGGGTCACCTGGCCGCTGCTCTGGCGGGTGAAGGGCTGGCTCCGGCTGCGGCTGGAGGTGGCCGGCTACTCGGCCGCCGAGCCGGACGACCGGAACCGGCCGGACCGGCTGCTGCCGGTCGGCGACACGCACGCCGCCGAGCTGGTCGTCGCGGAGGTGCTGCCCGGCGTACGGCTGGGCGCGCTGCCCACGACGCCGCCGCCGCGCCGGGCCCGCTGGCTGCGCCCGCTGACCCGCGCGGCGGTCGGTGCCGGCCTGGACGAGCAGGTCTTCGCCGCCCGGTCCGGGCTGCTGACCCGCCGGCTGACGCTGGTGCCGTACGCGCGGATCCAGAGCGTACGGGTCACCCAGGGCCCGGTGCAGCGGCGGCTGCGGCTGGCCACGGTACACGCGGACACCGCCGGCGGGTCGGGCGCGGCCGCGCCCGACCGGGACCTGGCCGAGGCGTGGCAGCTGGCAGCGGAGCTGATCACCCGAGCCCACGCCGCCCGGCGCCCGCACCGGCGCGGCTGACCCGCGTCAGCCCGCCACCGGCACCACACCGGCACGGGCTGACCCGCGTCAGCGCTCCGCCGACGCCACACCGGCACGGGCTGACCCGCGTCAGCGCTCCGCCGGCACCGGTTCGGCCCCGGCCAGGACGGTCTCCGCCTGGCTGGGCGCGGCCGGAACGGTCTCCGCGGAGCTGGGCGCGGCCGGGGCCGGGATGGTGACGGACTGCCGCTCCCCGTCGGACCCGACCGGCGTGCGCCAGGCCCGCCGGGCCGCCCACCAACGCTCGGCCAGGCCGACGACCAGGAAGGTCAGCCCGACGTACGCCCAGCCGACCAGCACGTCGATCACGTAGTGCTCGCCGCTGTAGACCAGCGTGAACGTCATCGCCAGCGGGTACGCCAGCAGCAGCGGCCACCAGCGCTTCCGGAGCGAGCGCAGGAAGAACAGAACCACGAAGAGGGCGAACGCGGTGTGCAGCGAGGGCATGGCGGCCACCGGGTTGCTGGCGATCTGCCCGGCGTTGAGCACGTTGCCCGCGCCGTGCATGCCGACCTCCTTCCACCCTCGGGTGGAGATCCGGGCGACGTCGGTGAGCAGACCGTTCTGCGCGGCCCACCAGGGCGGGGCGGCCGGGTAGAGGAAGTAGGTGGCCAGCCCGGCCGCGCAGAGGAACCCCCAGCGCCGCATGTACGCCGCCCAGCGCGTGCGGTTACGCATCCAGAGCACCGCCGCGGCGGCCAGCGTCGCCACGAAGTGCGAGAAGTAGACCCAGCTGACCAGCACGTCCCACCAGTGCACCTCGGGCCGGTAGAGGTGCTGCTGCAGCCAGACGGTCGGCACGTCGCCGTCGGTCGCCCAACCGAGCATGAACCGGTCGGCGACGATCATCTCCATGGCGTGCGGCGTCGCGCCGTTGTCGGCGAACCCGCGGGAGAGGTTGTAGGCGGCGAGCAGCAGCACCACCGGGACCCAGTCCCGGGCGAACCGCAGGTGGCTGCGCCACGGCCGGGCGGAGTTCCAGGCGATAGTGGCCGCCCAGATCCAGACGAAAGCGTACGCGGGGTCGGTCGGCAGGCCGATGCCGAGCCAGGCGGCCACGAAGGCGACCGCCCAGATCGTCATCGCCACCACCCGACGGCGTCCACCGTCGGGTGAGGAGGCACCGGTCCGGGCAGGGGGCTGGGAATTTGTTTCGACGGCCATCGCAGTCAAGGTTAACGGCGCGCGACCGGCGGCCTTCGGGGTGCCCGCCCGCCACGTGACCGCATCGACACATGCCGATCACCCGCCAGCGTGCCGCAGTACGCCAGACCGGGCGGCCCGGCCCCGGCTCGTCTAGTCTCTGGGTCATGCAGGAGCAGCCGGAGCAGCCCTTCGCGCCGGGCCTGACCGCCCGGGTCGAGCTGACCGTCACCGACGCCGACACAGCACAGGCGGTGGGCTCCGGTGACGTGCCGGTGCTCGGCACGCCCCGGGTGCTCGCCCTGGCCGAGGCGGCGACCGTGGCGGCCACCGCGATCCGGATGCCGTCCGGGTCGACCACCGTCGGCATCCGGGTGGAGCTGGAGCACCGGGCCGCCACGGCGGTCGGGCGGACGGTGGCCGCCATGGCCCGGCTGGCCAAGGTCGACGGCCGACGGCTGTTGTTCGAGGTGACCGTGACCGAGGGCGACGAGGTCGTCGCGGAGGGGCGGGTCGAGCGCATGCTGGTCGACCGGCAACGGTTCGTCGAGCGGGCGTCCCGGGTCTCATGAACGCCCGGTTCGTCGAGATCGCCGACCGCGTCCACGTGCTGCGCGAGCCGCTGCTGCACGTCAACGTGACGTTGGTGGTGGGCGACGGAGCCGCGCTGCTCGTGGACACCCTCTCCACCGCCGGGCAGGCCCGGGAGCTGGCCGAGGCGGCCCGGAGGGTCACCCCGCACCCGTGGACCATCGTCAACACCCACCACCACTTCGACCACTGCTTCGGCAACGCCACCCTGGCCGCCGACCCGGCCCGCCCGGTGTACGCGCACGAACTGGCCGCCGTCGCGCTGCGTGACCGCCCCGACGAGCTGCGCCGGGCGGCGTACGAGGAGATGCACGCCGAGCAGCCGGCGCTGGCCGCCGAGCTGGCCCGCACCGAGCTGCTGGCCCCGACGCACGCGGTACGCGCCGAGACCGTGCTCGACATCGGCGGCCGGCGGGTGGTGCTGCGCCATCCCGGGCACGGGCACACCGACGCCGACCTCGTGGTGCACGTGCCGGACGCGGACGTGCTGGTCGCCGGCGACCTGGTGGAGCAGAGCGGGCCGCCGGCGTTCGAGGAGTCGTACCCGATCCAGTGGCCGGACGCGGTGGCCGAGCTGCTGCGCCTCGCCACGCCCGCCACGGTCGTGGTGCCGGGGCACGGCGCGCCGGTCGACACGGAGTTCGTCCGGGCCCAGCACGCCCAACTGGCCCAGCAGGCCTGGCTGATCCGGGCCGGCCACACCGGCAGCGCCCCCCCGGAGCGGGTGGCCGCCGAGTCGCCCTTCGGCGTCCGGCCCGGCCTGATCGCCGCCCGCCGCGGCTACGCCGAACTCGACGGCACCCCCTAACCCCTCCCACCCCCGCCCCGCCCGGCTGCGCCGGCACGTCGGCACCACCGACGTCTTCGCCGAGTACCGGATC
>NZ_JBEYER010000157.1:0-10632 GCF_040634005.1 Micromonospora sp. NPDC007271 | reverse complement strand
GAATCGTGGTGGCGCACAACCGGTACCGGGGGCCGGGCCGGAGTCGGGTCAGGACGAGCGGCGCTGACGCCGGGCGGTCCCGGTCCGGGCTTTCGGAGCGGCCTGCCGGGTACGCAGGAACGCCCTGAGCCCCAGCCCGTCCTGGGTGGCCAGGAACGCCCCGCGCGCGCTGAGCAGGGTCTCGTCGGCGTGGGCGAGGCAGCCCCACACGGTGTCGCCCCACGAGTCGGCGAGTTTCACCTCGGCCGGTTCGGGGCAGGCCTCGCCCCGCGGGCCGCCGATCTGGCACCGGGCCGGTGCGCCGCCGCGCCGGCTGACCCGCTTGGCGGCCTCGCGGATCAGCGAGAACCGGGCCTCCTTGCCGTCCTCCGGGCTGCGGGCCTGCTCGGGTACGGCCCGGCGCTGCCCGAACACGACGACGTTGCCGTCGGGGTCGGTGGTGCGGCACTCCCCGCCAGGGGCGTGCTCCGGATAGCCGGTCCGCTCGACGGCGTACCCGGCGGCCGTGAGGCGTTCGATCGTGGCGGTGAGGTCGTCCACGTAGAGGTAGATGAGCAGGGGCAGCTCGACGGTGACCAGGCGCGGGGTCACCGCGGCCACCAGCAGGGTCAGCTCCCCGCACTGCAGGTACGACCAGCGGGACTCCCCGTCGCCGCCGGTGCGCAGCTCGGAGTAGCCGAAGGCTTCGTAGAACCGCCGCGTGGCGTCGGCGTCCGCGACGTACAGCACCGGCACCTGGGCCTGCACTCCGTTCTGCACCGAGCCACTGTACCTGCTACGGAACTACAAATCACGTCTTACAAATCGGGTATTTCCGCGACCTGTCTTCCGGCCGCCGGGCGGATGCGCGTGACGCGGCTGCACCGTCGCGGCCCGGCCGCGAGGCGACCTCAGCGCCGCGGGTATGCGAGGAAGAAGTCCCAGCTCTGGGAGCTGGCATCCGGGCCGGACGGATTGCCGTAGAGGCTGCACGAGCAGCCGCCCGGGTAGCGTCCTGCTTCGCGGCACGGTAACAGCGCCGTTGGCGCTCTGGGAGTCGATGATCCCGGCCGATGGCTCCTCGTTGCGCCTGTGAGCGGCGCGGACGTACTGGCGCAGGATTGCGAGGATGCGCTCGGTGGGGTTGTCGCCTTCCTAGCAGGTGAGGTACCAACCACTACACGATCCTGTTGACATCCTCCTGGCCCTGGAGGGGCCGGGATTCTCCAACGCCCGGTTGTACACCACACGCACACCCGAAAGTGCGGCTCAACTGCCCAGCCTGCTCAGGAGACGGATAGAAGCGGTACCTGTACGCCCGCTTCACCCACCCCCCACGATCTACCGTCCACGTAAGACAATCCTCGAAGGGAGGAAGCGGCGTTTCCTCCCGGCTCTGAACGGCCGGGTTTCCACGCCGCAATTCTGATGACGAACCTCGCCTCGATCCTGGTCGACTCGGCCGCGCGTACGCCGCGGCGGCCGGCGCTCACGCTGGGTGATCGCACGGTCAGCTACGCCGAACTGGACGACGCCTCCGCCCGGTGCGCCGGGTACCTGCGGGCACACGGGGTGGCACCGGGCGACCGGGTGGCGCTGATGCTGCCGAACGTGCCCGAGTTCGCGGTCGGCTACTACGGCATCCTGCGCGCCGGCGCGGTGGTCGTGCCGATGAACCCGCTGCTCAGGCCGCGGGAGGTCGACTACTTCCTGGACGACTCCGGGGCGCGTGGCATCCTCGCCTGGCACGCCACCGAACAGGCCGGCGTCGACCGGGCCGACGGGGTGAGCACGGTGGTGACGCCCGACGGGTTCGCCGCGCTGCTGGCGGCGTACGAGCCGGTGACCGAGATCGTCGAGCGGGCCGGCGACGACACCGCCGTCATCCTCTACACCTCCGGCACGACGGGGCAGCCGAAGGGTGCCGAGCTGACCCACGACAACCTGCGGCGCAACGTCGAGGTCACCGTGACCACCCTCCTCGAACTGGGCCCGGACGACACGGTGTTCGGCGCCTTGCCGCTCTTCCACTCGTTCGGCCAGACCGTCGCGCTGAACTGCGCGGTCGCCGCCGGGGCGGGCCTGGTCCTGCTGCCCCGCTTCGACGCCGCGCAGGCGCTGGAGATCCTGATCCGCGAGCGGGCCACCGTCTTCGCCGGGGTGCCGACCATGTACGCGGCGCTGCTGGCCGCCGCCGACGGCGAGCCGGACCTGTCGGCGCTGCGGACCTGCGTCTCCGGCGGGGCGGCGCTGCCGGTGGAGCTGCTCCGCCGGTTCGAGGCGAAGTTCGGCTGCGTGATCCTGGAGGGCTACGGCCTTTCCGAGACCTCGCCGGTCGCCTCGTTCAACCACCCGGACCGGCCGCGCAAGCCGGGCACCATCGGCACCCCGATCGAGGGCGTGGAGATGGACGTCCGCACCGCCGACGGCAAGCCGGTGACGACCGGCGAGGTCGGCGAGATCGTCATCCGCGGGCACAACGTCATGAAGGGATACTGGCGGCGGCCGGAGGCGACCGCGGAGGCGATCGTCGACGGCTGGTTCCGCACCGGCGACCTGGGCACCCGGGACGAGGACGGCTACTACCGGATCGTCGACCGGACCAAGGATCTGGTGATCCGCGGCGGGTTCAACGTGTACCCGCGCGAGGTCGAGGAGGTGCTCTACGAGCATCCGGCCGTCGCCGAGGCGGCGGTGCTGGGCACCCCGCACCCGACGCTCGGCGAGGAGGTGGTGGCGGTGGTCGCGCTGCGTCCCGGCGCCTCCGCCACGCCGGAGGAACTGCGGGAGCACGTGAAGGGGCAGCTCGCGGCGTACAAGTACCCGCGTCAGGTGTGGATCGTGCCGGCCCTGCCGAAGGGGCCCACCGGCAAGATCCTCAAGCGGTCCATCACCGTGCCCCCGCCGGAGGCCGGCTGACCGCCGGACGGCGAGCCGTCGCCCGCCGAGCCGTCGCCCGCCGAGCCGTCGGATGCACAGCCGTCGCGGTGACCGCTGCCGTGGTCAGCGCGGCGGTCACCGGGCCGGCACGGGGGCGTACGGGCTGCGGCACCGCCGCCGGGCTCGCGGATCCTCGTGCAGCCACCAGAGCGACTCGACCTCCCGGCCGTCGGGCAGGACGTGGGTCGGGGCGCCGCTGATCCGGACGAACCCGGCGGACATCAGCCAGCGTCCACTCGCCACGTTGTCGGCCTCGCAGGCCGCGCCGAGGTAGCGCAGCCCGAGGTGGCGGTGCGCGACGACGCAGGCCAGTTCCAGCGCCTCGCGCCCGTAGCCCCGGCCACGGGCCCCGGCGACGACCGAGCCGCCGACGTGCACCTGTCGTCCGGGCCGCGTGTACAGGCTGAGGTCCGCCACCAGCCGCCCCGTGTCCCGCGTCCGGGCCACGAACATGGCGAGGTCCGGGGTCCAGAGCAGCGCGTCGGGGTCGAGACCGGCCAGGGCCTGGACCCACGCCGCGTACGAGAAGCCGTGCCGCTGCCGCATCACCTCGTCCTCCGCGGCACTGAACTCGATGACGTCGCGTACCCGGGCCACGGACAGTCGCAACCGGGCGGACCGGATCGTGTGGGCGGAACCGCGGCAGCTCAGACCGGGCACGCCCGACCGGCTGAGCACCCCTCGCAGCGGTGCGGCGATGGTCATGCCCGCCACGGTACGGAGCCGAAGGCCCGGCAAGATCACCGGTCGGGCCGGATCTGCCCGGCCGTTCGCCGGAGCGCGACCCGCGACCACGACAGACGCGTCACCCACGGCGGGCGTGACAAGCGACCGCGGCAGGCGCGTCAACCGACGACGAGCACGTCAACCGACGGCGGGCGCGTCAGGTGTGACCGGCCAGCAGCGCCCGGGAGCGGCGCAGGTGCGCCCGCGCGGCGTCGTTGTCGGTGCGGGCGATCGCCGCGTCGTAGGCGATGACGGCCTCGGCGGACCGGTCGAGGCGGCGCAGCAGATCGGCCCGGACCGCGTGGAAGAGGTGGTAGCCGGCCAGGTCCAACGCGTCCACCTGGGCCAGCGCGGCGGCCGGACCGGCCAGCTCGGCCAGCGCGACCGCCCGGTGCAGCGCCACGACCGGCCCGGGCGTGTGCGCCAGGAGCTGGTCGTACAGGGCGAGGATCTGGGCCCAGTCGGTGTCGGCCGCCGTCGGCGTGTCGCTGTGCACGGCGTTGATCGCCGCCTGGATCTGGTACGGGCCGGGGCGGTGCCGCCGCAGGCAGCGGCGTACGAGGGCCTGCCCTGTGACGATCAGGGCGCGGTCCCACCGGCTGCGATCCTGCTCGCCCAGCGGCACCAGGGCGCCGTCCGGTCCGGTCCGCGCGGCCCGCCGCGCCTCGCTGAGCAGCATCAACGCGAGCAGCCCGAGCGCCTCCGGCTCGTCCGGCATCAGCCTGGCCAGCAACCGGCCCAGCCGGATCGCCTCGGCGCAGAGCTCGGCGCGGACCAGCCGCTGGCCCGAACTGGCGGCGTACCCCTCATTGAAGATCAGGTAGACCACGGCCAGCACCGCCGGCAACCGGTCCGGCAGGTCCGCGTCGCGCGGCACCCGGTACGGGATGCCCGCGTCGCGGATCTTGGCCTTGGGGTTTGCCCCGATGCCCGACCCGCTCTCCCCGGCCGCGCGCAGCGCTGGCCGCGCTCGCCGCCTGATACTGCTCGACCCGCCGCGACGCGCGCGCCCTGCTGGCCACCTGGTCGCACCGGCACACTCTGGCCGCCGCCGACGTGCGCACCGTCCTCCCGCCGCCGGCCCGACCTGCCACACCTGCGGCGAGCAGGTGACGGCCGACGACTTCCCCGGGTCCCCGCTGGCGGATTGACCAATGGTTCGGCCCGGACACGGCGCACACGCCGAATGGCTCCCCGCTCAAGTGCGCCGACTGTTCCAACGCCGACCTGCGCGCCAGCTACGGGCGCCGCTGAGATCCAGCACGCACCCCCGGACCCGGCCCCACCCGGCGCATGCTGCCGGCCCCGACTGGTCGACGACACGCGTGCCGCGCGCCCAGTCCCGGCCGATGGCCCCTCGATACTGCACGCATCTGTCGATGAGCGTGCACCTGATCAACGGCCCCCGTGTGCTCGGGCTGAGTGCACTGCGACTGATCATATGAACGTGAGTCATACCCCTACGGAGGCACCTTCGTCACGTTGCGGAAGGTGACGCTTACCGCAGACGTTGCTTCCCCATCCACGTCCCCGCCGACCACCCCCGTCCGACCGCTGATACGCTTATTGCATTTGCGCCTCGCCATATGATGACGCGTGACCCTAGCCTCGGTCTTGCGATAGCGATCGACGGTTCGCTGCAGCCCTACGACCGCCAGTGTGAAGTCGCTCGGACCGGCCGCCTCGGCCCTCCGACCGGAATCTGCTCCCCTGCCGACCTCCGTGCCTGCTGAATGATCGCAGCGTTCACGGTCGGTAGCTGGCTTCTGAGTGGAGCGGGCATCCTGAACTGTCGACGAACGGATCGCTGGTCACGCCCGTGATTCGGCTTTGGGTTGCCAAGGCGATATTCGATGTCGCGCTGGCGTTCTTCGCTGTCGAACGGCCTTGCGTGTCTGGGCTGGTTGATGCGGTCGTAGTTCTCACGGCGACGCATGCGGCATTGCCCATTTCGGTACCCAAGTCCCTGCGTCATCGTGCTGGCGCTGTATGGAGCGGATGTAGCTGCGGAGCGCGGCAAGTCCAGGGTGTGGATTGTCGCGGTGGCAGATCAGCGAGTGCGGGTAGACAGGCGTCGGTTGGCGGAGTGGGATGCGCCGTAGGTCGTAGTGGGCTGGCCAGAGCAGGCGGGTCTGCTCACCGACGAGGCTGGCCAGGGTCGAGGAGTCCGCCAGCATGTCCAAGAGGTGGTCGGTGCCGAAGTTGGGGCCGACTCGCTCGATGGTGAGCCCGAACGTGGCAGCGAGATCGTCGTAGTAGGCAGCCCACTCGGTTCCGGGAACGATGCCGGGTATCCAGATTCGGTGTCCGGCGAGGTCGGCGGGCGTGACCGCGCGGGCGGCGGCGAGTTGGTGGGTCGGTCCGGTAAGCAGTTGGTGGGGATCGTCCAAAACTCGCGCTGCCGTGACGCCCTCCCGGAGTTGCTGTTCGGGTGCGGTGACAGCCCGGAATGAGGCGTCGATTGCTCCGGATCTGATGGCGGCGATAGCCGCGTCGACGTCGGAGTCCACGAGAGTCACGACATCGAGCTCGGTGTCAGGGTGCGCCCGGTGGAAATCGCGCAGGAGCGCTGCGGGTCCGATCCGCGGATTGAGCACGTCGACGCGCAGCGCGCGGCGTCCGGGACGCACAGAGGCAACGGCACGTGCTTCTACTCGGAGAAGCTCGCGGGCATGCGGAAGAAACGCCCGCCCGTCGACGGTGAGCTGGGCGCCTCGAGCAGTGCGGATGAACAGCGCCACGCCGAGGTCCTTCTCTAGCATGGCGATGCGCTTGGAGACGGCCTGCTGACTGATGCTCAGCCCGGCGGCGGCCTCGCTGAAGTACCGGTTTTCGGTGACCGCGACGAAGGCACGGACCGCGCCGACATCAAGATCCGCAGCAACCTTGTCCACAACCACAGGTTGTGAGCTATCGGCGTGTCGGCTGTTGGACAATCGCGCCTGCTTTCCGGTCGAATACTCGGCGCAGCGAATCCTACAACCAGGAGGTGTGGTTGCTGGTGGGATCCTTCGTGCATCTCCATGTGCACACGGAGTACAGCATGCTCGACGGGGCCGCCAAGGTGGGTCTGCTGATGGAGGAGGTGTCCCGGCAGGGGATGCCGGCCGTGGCGATGAGTGACCACGGCAACGTGCACGGGGCGTACGAGTTCTATCAGACGGCCCGCAAGGCAGGGATCAAACCGATCATCGGCATCGAGGCATACGTCGCGCCCACCTCGCGGCATCATCGGCAGCCGGTGTACTACAGCGACAACCTCGCATTGCGCCGGTCCAACGAAGAGACCGGCGAGGGCGGCGACGTCGCCGGGCGGGGCCTGTACACGCACATGACGATGTGGGCAGCCGACGCCCAGGGCTTGCGCAACCTGTTCCGCCTCCAGTCCCGGGCCTGGTTGGAAGGCCACGTCCAGAAGTACCCGCGCATGGACCACGACCTGCTCGCCGAGCACGGCCGGGGCATCATCGCCACCACCGGCTGCCCGTCCGGTGAGGTGCAGACCAGGCTGCGCCTCGGCCAGTACGACCAGGCCGTCAAGGCCGCCGCGCGGTACCGCGACATCTTCGGCAAGGACAACTACTTCCTGGAGTTGATGGACCACGGCCTCCCCATCGAGCGCCGGGTACGCGAAGAGCTGCTCAAGCTCGGCAAGCAACTCGACCTGCCACCGCTGGCCACCAACGACTCGCACTACGTCATTGAAAGCCAGGCCCGGGCGCACGACGCGCTGCTGTGCGTCGGCACCGGCAAACGGCTCGCAGACGCCGACCGTTTCCGGTTCAGCGGCAACGGCTACTACCTCAAGTCCGCCGAAGAGATGCGCGCACTATGGGACGGCGAGGTACCCGGTGCCTGCGACAACACGCTACTGATCGCCGAGCGCATCGGCGACTACGGAGAGGTGTTCGCCCACCGGGACCTGACCCCTCGCTTTCCCGTCCCAGAGGGCGAGAGCGAGTCCAGCTGGCTGCGCAAGGAGACCCTGCAGGGGGCGCGCCGGCGTTACGGCGAGCACCCGCCGCGGGAGGTGCTGGGCCGCATCGACTACGAGCTGTCGGTCATCGACGCCATGGGCTTTCCCGGCTACTTCCTGGTGGTCGCCGACATCTGCCGATACGCCCGCGAGCACGGCATCGGCCTGGGCCCCGGCCGCGGCTCGGCCACCGGGTCGATCGTCGCCTACTGCACCGGAATCACCCAGCTCGACCCGATCGAACACAAGCTGATCTTCGAACGCTTCCTCAACCCCGAGCGCGTCACCATGCCCGACGTCGATCTCGACTTCGACGACCAGCGGCGCGACGAGATGATCGACTACGTCACCCGCAAGTACGGCGAGGACCGGGTCTGCCAGATCGTGACCTTCAATACCATCAAGGCGAAGGCCGCCGTCAAGGACGCGTCCCGGGTGCTAGGTCTGCCGTACGCCCTGGGGGACCGCATCACCAAGGCCTTTCCCGCGGCGGATGGCGGCAAGGAGATCCCGCTGGCCGCCATCCACGACACCGGGCATCCCCGCCACGGCGAGGCGGCCGAGCTGCGCCAGATGTACGAGCAGGACCCGGACGTCAAACGGGTGATCGACACCGCGGTTGGCCTGGAGGGCCTCACTCGGGGCACCGGCATCCACGCCGCCGGCGTGATCCTCTCCAGCCAGCCCCTGATCGACGTGATCCCGCTGGTCAAACCGAAGGCCGACGGCCCGGTCATCACCGGCTTCCCCTTCACCCAAGCTGAAGACATGGGCCTGTTGAAGATGGACTTCCTCGGCCTGCGAAACCTTACCGTCATCGGCGACGCGATCGCTAACATCCGCGCCAACAAGGGCATCGACATCGATATCCTCGACGCCCCGCTAGACGACGCCAAGACCTACGAGCTGCTGGCGCGCGGTGACACGCTCGGAGTCTTCCAGTTGGACAGCGGCGGTATGCGGGTCCTGCTGAAGCTCATGCAGCCCACCACGTTCACGGACATCGCCGCGGTGAACGCGCTGTACCGGCCCGGCCCGATGGAGATGAACGCCCACACCAACTACGCCCTGCGCAAGACCGGCAAGCAGTCGGTCGAACCGATCCACCCGGAACTCAAGGAGGTGCTCGAGCCCATCCTCGGTGACACCTACCACCTGGTCATCTTCCAGGAGCAGGTCATGGCCATCGCGCAGCAGCTCGCCGGGTACTCCCTGGGCGCCGCCGACCTGCTACGGCGCGCGATGGGCAAGAAGAAGAAGGAGGTCCTGGACGCCGAATGGGACCGCTTCTCGGCCGGGATGCGCACGCGCGGCTTTTCCGACGAGGCGATCAAGGCGGTCTGGGACGTACTGGTCCCGTTCAGCGGCTACGGGTTCAACAAGTCGCACACCGCGGGGTACGGCCTGGTCTCCTACTGGACCGCGTACCTCAAGGCCAACCACCCCCAGGAGTACCTCGCCGCGCTGCTCACCTCGGTCCGCGACGACAAGGACAAGATGGCCGTCTACCTGTCGGACTGCCGACGGCTGGCTATCAACGTGCTGCCGCCCGACGTCAACGCCAGCCAGCTGGACTTCACCGCCGTGGGCTCCGACATCCGCTTCGGCCTGGGCGCCGTACGCAACGTCGGAGCCGGCGTCGTGGACGCCATCGTCACCACTCGAGAGACCGAAGGCCCCTACACCGATTTCAACGACTTCCTCGCCAAGGTCCCAGCCATCGTCTGCAACAAGCGCGTCATCGAATCACTGGCCAAGGCCGGCGCGTTCGACGGCCTGGGCCACCACCGCAAAGCCCTGGTCGCCGTGCACGAGCAGGCCGTCGACGCGATCATCGAGGTCAAGCGCAACGAGGCCCACGGCCAAGACTCGCTGTTCGGCGAGCCGGGCCACTGCGGCGCCTTCTCGATCGCGATCCCGCAGGGAGAGTGGGACAAGGCCGCCCTCCTCGCCTTCGAACGCGAGATGCTCGGCCTGTACGTCTCCAGCCACCCGCTCGACGGCGCCGAACACGTACTGGACGCCAACCGCGATACCACCATCGCCGACCTGCTCAGCACCGGGCGGCCGGACCGGGCGACCCGGGTCAGCGGCATCATCTCCGGCCTGCAACGCAAGGTCACCAAGCAGGGCAATCCGTGGGCGATCGTCACCCTCGAAGACCACGACGCGGCCGTGGAGTGCCTGATCTTCCCCAAGACCTACAACCAGTACGGCGACGCACTAGCCCAGGACCGCGTCATCTCCGTCCGAGGCCGAATCAACGTACGCGACGAAACGACGAGCATCTACGGCGAAGAGGTCACCCTCCTCAACGTCTCCCAGGCGGACACCGAACCGCACCTGGTTATCTCTATCCACGCAACCCGAGTGAACCCGAAGCTCATCCGAGAACTCAAACACATCCTGGCCGCCCATTCCGGCCGGACCCCCGTGCACCTACGCCTGCACCGACACGGCGCCAAAAGCATGATGTTGAACCTCAAGCGCTTCCAGGTCACTCCAGGGCCGGCCTTCTACGGTGACATCAAGGCGCTGCTCGGCGCGGACGCGATCGGTCGTCCATGACCCAAGACTGGCCGTGCCACCGATGTGGCACCGATAACGTCCTCGCCGTCCTGCACCTCCCCAATACCTGGACGAACACATCCGGAAACCAGGTCCCGGTCGTCAGCAAGTTCGTCCTCTGCGCACGCTGCGATGCGGACGATCCCCTCACCGGACCGATAGTCACACACTTCATCGTTCAGACAACCGCGCAGCCGGAAGACCTGGCTCAGCTCGCGCGGGATCTGCTCCGCTGGATCGGTCAGGCCCGACCGGCAATACCCGACGAGAATGCACTCAAAGCCGAGGTCGACGCCTGGTACCGCGGCGAGCTGTGACCCGCCTCGGTAGCGCCTTCTGGATCCGTGAGTCGGGCGATCCCGACAACTGGCTAGCCGCGGGGTGCACTCTCATGCCGCGATGCGGGCGGTCGTGTCGATGGCGTGAGTGAGAAGTCGAGCGTG
>NZ_JBEYER010000156.1:0-10846 GCF_040634005.1 Micromonospora sp. NPDC007271 | reverse complement strand
CCCGGTCGGTGTTGCGGCGGTTCTCCGAGGCGTGGTTCGCGGCGGCGAAACGCCGCAAGGACGGTGACACCTCGGCCCGGTTTCCGCGCCGGCGGCGGGCGTTGATGCCGGTGCGCTGGCATCACGGCACCTTCGGCCTGGACGGACGCCGGGTGCGCATCCCGACCGCCCAGGGCGCCCGGCCGTTGTGGGTGCGGTTGGCGCGGGAGGTGCCCTATCCGGCCGGCCATGTCCGGTCAGTCACGCTGCTGTGTGAGGGTGGCCGTCTGTTCCTCGACATCACCGCGGAAGTCCCGGTGGCCACCTATCCACCGGGTGAGGGGCCGGACCCGGGCCGGGTGGCCGGGGTGGATCTCGGGATCATCCACCCCTACGCCGTCGCGGGCCCGGACGGTGAAGGGTTGTTGGTGTCGGGGCGGGCGGTCCGCGCCGAGCACCGCATGCACCTGGCCGACACCAAGCACCGGCGCCGCGCCGTCGCCCGCCGCGCCCCGAAACCTGGCCAGCGGGGGTCGCGGCGGTGGCGTAAGTACCGGCGGCGGGCGCGGCTGGTGGAAGGCCGGCACAAGCGGCGGGTCCGTCAGGCCCAGCACGAGGCTGCCGCGATGGTGGTGTCCTGGGCCGTGGAGCAGCGGGTCGGTGTGCTCAAGGTCGGCGACCCCCGCGGCGTACTCGATGTGGAGGCGGGGCGGCGGCACAACCTGCGGCTGCGGCAGTGGCAGATCGGCCGCCTGATGCAAGCCCTGCAAGACAAGGCCACCCTGGCGGGTATCACCGTCGACCCCGTCAACGAACGCGGAACCTCCTCCACCTGCCCCGCCTGCCGGCGGCGGGTGCCGAAACCCCGCGGTCGGACGCTGTCCTGCCCGCACTGCCGATACTCCGGGCACCGCGACCTGGTCGCGGCCGCCATCATCGCCACCCGCACCCCGGGCGGCGGACCCACCACCCCCACAGCAGTTGTGCTGCCGGAGGTGGTCACGCACCGTCGAGCCGGCCGACACCTCCCCGGTGCCGGCCAGTCCCGGCGTGATCCCCGCCGCCCACCACAGACGGCGAGAGGATCAGTTGGCCCGCGGAGGCCCGCCCCACCACAAGGTGGGGAGTCGCTCGCCAACACGGCGAGGATCCACAACAGGGCACCGGAAACCCGGTGAACGTTAGTGGACACCGCACTAGCGGGGTCAGCCGGTCAGGTGAGAGCGTTGAGCCGGTCACCGAGGGCGCCCATTGACCGGGCGACCGGTCCGGCGACAGGGACGGTGACCTTGTTAGCCGCCCTTGTTCCGGCGCCTGCGCCGGCGATCTGCAGCCGCACCGAGCGTTGGTTGAGCGGAGATGACAGGAGGTTGTCGGGATATTTGCGTAGCTCATCGCTGATGCTGGTGGTCTGGACTGGGGAGTTGGTGATGCCGATGTCGTGGCCGGCGGCGGTGATCTCGTGCCAGCCGACGCGGTCGGGCCGGAAGTTGTCCTGAATGTGGATTGTGGTGGCCCTACGGAGATCGACGTTGGCGGTGAGGTGGCATTCGGTGCGGCCGGTGGCCAGGTTGGCGGCTCCGGGGCGGTAGGTGAAGGTGCTGGCGGTGACCCGCCGGGCGAGGGCCCGGTCGGCGGTTCTGACCGATAGGGCGTCGGCCACTCCCGTACAGGTGGCGTTGGCGTATGTGGTCTGCTCGGCGGGGGTGACAGTGCCGTCGCCGTCGCGGTCGACGGTGGCCTTCTGCTGCAGGGTGGGTATCTCCGCGTCGTCGATGACCGCCAGGTCCTCAATCCGGTCTGGATACGGACGGTTCTCCAGAGATTTCGAGATGTCTCAAGGGCGAGGCGTCGTCGCGCGCAGTCAACCCGACCATGCCGACCCACGTGTCTTGATCGGGACCACCGTGAGTTGCTACCGACCGCTCTGCGATACCGGTGCAGTGTCCGCTTCTGCTTGAATACCGTGCACGTGGTGTTGGGTCGGTGTCAGCGTTTGCTGGCCCTTGTTGTAGGTCTCCGCAGTGGGAGAGACCGTCAATTGGACGGAAGTCGGTCGGCCAGGGGCGTTCCGGTCTGCGGCCAACGCCAACGCAGGCACCGCCGTAACGCCGTGGCGGCGTTCGGCTTGCGAAACGACTTCGTCAGTTAGGGGGCCGACGGGCTTTGGTCGTCATGCGGCACGTGGGGTGGCAGGCTCGACGACGCTCGTGTGGGGGTTCGGCGGCCTCGATCTGGCCGGTAGCCAAATCGAGGCTCACGCCGTTCGGTTTGAGCGGGTCGATGCTACTCGCGGCGGTCTTCGAGTATCGGGGGGGCGAACGGTTAGTTCTGTCGGCGCCGGATCCACCAGAAGCAGGTACCGGCCAGCGCCCCGGCGAGCACGAGGAAGATCCCGGTTTCCATCCACTGCAGGAGCCAGTAGTGGCTCGCGGGGTGGTAGGTGACTGTCTGGTGGAGGTTGTCCTTGGCGAGGCAGGCACCGATCTGGCTCAGGTCTGGGGCTTCGCCCTGGCTATCTGGGAAGCATTCGGGGTAACTCTCGATGCGGACCACCTGGCCGGCCGAGTTCTTCACGGGCGGCTGGGATGTTAGCCACGCGCCCCGCGGTACTGGCAGGTCGAAGTGGAATTCCGTCTGTGTGCCCCGAAAGTCGTGGAACTGGCTCGTGCTGGCCTGGTTGATCGGGAAGGTGGTCGTGGTCGAGGGCAGTGACCCAGCTCGCTCAATCGGCCGGCGGGGCGTCTCGCGGCCCGCTGGTGCGCGGCTTCGGCGGCACAAACCCGGCACCCTACCGTGCCTACCTTCGTTCGGTTGCCAACCTCGCCGGATGCTGCGGGGCCCTCGCGGCGGGCGCTGCGGTGCAACTGGACACCCGCGCCGCCTACCTGGCCCTGATCGTCGGCAACGCCACCAGCTTCGTGGCATGCGCCGCCATCATCACGCGGCTGCCCTCACTGCCACCCATCCCAGCGCCCCCCACGACCGGGCGCTGGATCGCACTGAAGGACAAGCCCTACGTGGCAGTCACCGTGCTCGACGCCATCATGGGAATTCACGGCCAGGTACTGGTCTTCGCACTGCCGGTGTGGATCATCTCGCAGACCCACGCCCCGCGCTGGTTCGTCGGGGTGGCCGTGCTGGTCAACACCGCCCTCGTCGCGGCGCTCCAGGTCAGAGCGAGCCGGGGCATTGATACCAGTCCAGCGGCAGGTCGAGCCATGCGCCGCTCCGGGATGGCGTTCCTGATCGGAATGGCCCTGATCGCCGCCACGTCGACGATGCCCGGATGGCTCGCCATCACGGTGATGACGCTGGGAGTCGCAGCGCACACCGTCGGCGAGCTATGGCACGCGGCGGGCTCACTTGAGCTGCAGTTCCGACTCGCGCCTCCACACGCGCAGGGGCAATACACGGGACTCTCCGGGCTCGGCACAGGCCTGGCCAACGTCGCCGCCCCTTCCATCCTGGGCCTGCTCTGCATCGCCTGGGGCGCCCCCGGCTGGCTGCTGATGGGCGGCATCTTCGTCGCGGTCGGGCTGGCCGCCCCGGCAGTCGTCCGGTGGGCCGAGCGAACACGTCCAGACCCAGCAAAGGCCGTCTAGAGTCCAGCGATCCGGCAGCCGGAACCGAACCGGCCGGAGGTTGACCGAGCCCAGCGCGGCGGCCAGACACCGGACCGGGAGCTGCTGCGCCGCCAGAATCGGACGGCCTGAGGCCTACGTCGAAGTCGGTGTGACGGCCCAAGTTGGGCTGACGGTTTCAACGGACGCCGAAGATCGAAACGGGCGAGGTCTCCGGAAGATGGTTCAGTGCTCAAGCAGAACCTGAAAACCGGAGACCTTGCGGAAACGGTAGCGGTGACGAGACGGTTCGACCTGACCGACGTGCAGTGGGCGGTGCTGCAGCCGTTGCTGCCGCCGGCAAGCGACCAGGTCGACCGTCTTCGTGGACCAGGCGGCAATTGATCGACGGGAGTGGCTGTGACCGACTTCGACACAGACCCTAGCCTCGGCACCTCCACGACTACGCCGCCTCGACGCACCTCCTCGTCGAGCATTGCCAGGTGCCACGAGGCCAGCATTGGGACAGTTCTGATATCCCACATCGCCAGCAGACATCACCCGCGCGATCCGGGCAGCGGTTCCGCCCGGGGTGGTGCTCGACGGTGAGCTGATCGTCTGGGAGCGGGGCCGCACGAACTTCGCGCAGCTGCAACGGCGGGTCACCGCCGGCCGCGACCTACTGCGCCTGGCCCGCGAGTGTCCCGCCCACTACGTGCTGTTCGACCTCCTCGCGGACACCGGCGGGCAGGTGATCCTCGATCTGCCGTTGTCGCAACGTCGGGCCCAGCTGGAACAGCTGCTCGCCGGCGCGCCGGCGCAGCTGACCGTGACGCCGCAAACGACAGACCTGCGGCAGGTGGCGGACTGGCTGCTGCACTGGACCGCCGCGGCGGGCATCGAGGGCGTGGTGAGCAAACGCCTGAGCGGCCGGTACGAGCCGGGCCGGCGGGGCTGGTCGAAGTTCCGGACCCGGATCGTCACCGAGGCGATCGTCGGTGGGGTGACCGGCGACCTCAGCCGTCCGGAGTCGGTGCTGCTGGGCCGGTTCGACCGGCGGGGACGGCTGCGGTACACCGGCCGTTCCCACCCGCTGACCTCCGCGCAGGCCGGCGAGCTGGCGGAGTCGCTGTCACCGCCACGCATGCCGTGCCGCGGCGAGGCGCATCCGTGGCCGCAGCCGCTGCCCGCGTCCTGGTCCGGCCAGCTGGACCGGCCCGAACCGCTGCAATACGTGCAGGTGGAGCCAACCGTGGTGGCGGAGATCAACGCCGACGTGGCGTTCGAACACGGACGCTGGCGCCATCGGGTTCGGTACGCGCGCCTCCGGGCGGACCTGTCGGTCTATGACGTACCGCTGCTGCTGGGCGAGGAGGAAGGCTACTTCGGCGACCTGGGGTGAGCATCCGTGGGCCTGCTGATGAACAGCAGGCACCTCCGAATCCGCTGCAGTCACGCCTCAAAAGTCACGTGAGCCGCCCGAGCTGCTTGCATCCGCAACTGTCGATGTGCGGAGTCGTCGCCAGCGGCGGCATCGTGGTCATCAACTGGGGCGGTGCAGCCCGTCAGGGTCAGCCAGATGCGCCCCCTGGACTCGCCGTCGTGTTCGTTGCTTCGCGGGCTGCTTCACAGTCGCAGGCTCCGTCGTGGCCCGGTTCAAGTCGGCAGGAGAACCAATAAGGCAGGCTCGTCAGGTGGGTCACGTCCGCGTTGGTGGTGTAGGAGACGGCCATCGCGGGATCCGGTTTGATGTTATGCGGCGATCGGGGTGGGGTCGGTCTGGTCGGTGTCGTGTTGGCTGGTCTCGATCGTGACCATGCGGGCTTTGGCGAGTAGTTCCAGGCCCATGTAGCGGCGGCCTTCGGTCCACTCGTCGGTCTGCTCGGCGAGGACGGCGCCGACGAGGCGGATGATCGCCAGCCGGTTGGGGAAGATCCCGACGACGTCGGTGCGGCGGCGGATCTCCTTGTTCAGCCGCTCCTGCGGGTTATTCGACCAGATCTGGCGCCAGATCTCCCGCGGGAAGGCCGTGAACGCGAGCAGGTCGTCCCGGGCATCAGCGGGTGTTCGGCGGCGGCCGGGAACTTCGCTTCGATGGTGGCCACGACCCGCTGGAACTTGGCCCGAACAGCATCAGCGTGCCCCGCGCGCTCCCCGTCGCCGTTGCCTGGTAGGGCCGCCTCGCCGGGCCGGTCACCTGCTCTGGGGCCACCAGAGAAAGGCGGTTGTTCGACGGGTCCGGGCCGGAGGTGTCACTGCGGATATCCGTGGTGGAACGCCAGTCGATCAGGCACGCGTCGATCTCAAACGTGGACGTCAGCCCGACTCACCCCCGCGCAGCCGCACGGCTCAGCAATACGCTGATAACAAGAAAGCGACCAAGCCCAAGGCTCGGCACCTTCTTCGCGGCATCCTTGCCGGTCGTGGCGGCCGGGACATGGTTCGCCGCCCGGATCGACTGCGTGCCCAGCACAACCGCGAGGCATGTGTATCAATAATGACGCTTGCGGTTCGATGTGCTTCACTCGGCTCACGGGCGGGGACGAGGACACCCCCGGCCGCTGGGCGCGGACAGGCGTCCGAGTCGCGGACGTGGACGGACGCCGCCGGATGAAGCGTTCAGAACTTGCAAGCAAGGAATTCCGTGAGCGACGACACGGCGGAACCGTGGCGACATCGACGGTGGGAAGAGCCACGAGCGCCCGCATGAAATGCCGAACGGCGGCCCGCTGAACCAGTCGGGCCGCCGTGGTAAAGCGTGGATCAGAGTGAGCGGATGCTCGCCGCCTGCGGCCCCTTGGGGCCCTGGGTAATGTCGAACTCCACCCGCTGGTTCTCATCAAGGCTGCGGAAGCCGCTCGCCGAAATCGCCGAGTAGTGGGCGAAAACGTCGGCGCCGCCGCCGTCCTGGCTGATGAATCCGAAGCCCTTGTCGCCGTTGAACCACTTCACGGTACCGGTAGCCATGTCTGCTCCTTCGCAGGCTGTTAGAGACCGCACTGTGCGGACTCGCACGCCGCCGCGTTGATCACCCGCGCCGGAACCGACACGAAAAACGAGAAAGCGCCTGGATGGGCTCAGATACCCATCAGGCGCCGAAAACGTCTAAGGAAATCAAAACTGCAACACGGCTAGCGTAGCACAAAATTCGCCGCTCGCCACCCACTCCTCGTGCGGCGATAGGAGGTTTCGCCTGCCTGCCACGCCGCGCTGACGGCGCGTTGCACGGGCTGTGTCCGTGAGGGTCGTGTACGACGGTGCCTGTCGCCGGTCCCGGCATTTTTGGGCGGTGGCAACAGCTGACGCAGCGGTAGTCGCTGTCGCCCAGCCCACTCATCTGGCCCCTGTCCACGGGCCGGTCTCTTCGTCGTTACTCTGCGTACGCGACGGCGGGCTACGTCCTTGGTCGAAGGTGTCGTCGCGGTCGCCGCGGGCGCTTGTCCAGGGCGTGCAGGCGCTGCTGGACGAGTTGGACGGTGATGACCGGGGTGCTGCGCACCGCGCTGGTCTCCGTCGCCGCCCCGCGCCCGTTGCTATCCGCCCGTGCCAGCTCCACCCTGCCGGGTTTCGTGATGACGCGATCACCTCGATCCGCAAGGCCGGCCAGGCCGTGGACATGACCGCCGCGCAGGCCCGTCGACTGCGCTGACCGGGGCAGGTGACCGGGGCCCGGCCGTGATGGAGGTGATATCTCGGCCACGGTGACCGGCATGTAGCCGCGTCGACACGCCGTCCCATTCGTGCCGGCTGCGGGGAGCGACGCCGTTGCAATGAGTCCCCCGCCGGTGAGGGTCCCGTCAGTGGGAGGCGTTGTCGCCCGTGCCCCGGTGATGGCGGCCGCCGCCCGGCCGGCTGCGACGGCCCGGATCGGTCGCCCTGGCTGGATACCCGGTCGGCGCGCCGGGCGACGTCACCCGCTACCTCGGTGACCTGGTCACCGAGGTGGTGTAGCCGACCTTTCGGTGCGGCGGCCGGTGACGCCTCCGCGCTGCGGTGCGGGATCGCCTCTACCTCGTCTAGTTGATCAGCCAGTGTTGTGCATCGGCGAGGCAGTGCGCTGTTGGCTGTTTTCCTCGTCTCTGAGGTCATCGCCTCCACGTACCGCTGCCGGGCGGGATCATCGCGCGATGGTTGTCATCAATCGTGGATTCGTGGCCGGCTGGTTGATTGCCCGTGGGCGTGGGGTCGGGTGTGTGCGTTACCGGAGAGCAGGTGAGCGCTGGAGAAGTATGGCGGGCCGCGCCCCGGTGTGGCGGTATCGGCTCGGGGACCACGTCGGAAACGACAGACGGTCCCTGCCTTGACAAGGCCGGGACCGTGTGACGGTTCGCGTCGCCTCGGGGGTTACCACCGGTGCGGAGTGGTCAGTGGGTCGGGTCGGATTGGTTGTGTCGGAGGGCTTCTTCGAGTTGGTCTTCGAGGATGATGATGCGGCAGGCGGCGGCCATGTCGGTGCCCTGCTCGCACATCCGATGGGCGCGGGCGGCCAGGCGTAGCTGGTAGCGGGAGTAGCGGCGGTGGCCGCCGGCGGAGCGGTGCGGGTCGATCAGTTTCGCCTCGCCGAGCCGGCGCAGGAAGTCCTGCGAGCAACCGACGATTTCCGCGGCGCGGCCCATCGTGTAGGCGGGGTAGTTCTCGTCGTCCAGCATGTCATCGGGTTGGCCCATGCCACCTCCACATCGAGGGCCCCGGCGCGGAAAGCGCCGGGGCCCAGGGTTAACGGGTCAGAAACACCATCACCGACAAGACTGTCGGTTTGTCATGTCCGCACGGGGCCAGACGGCCTCGGGTGCGGGGATCGCATAAGCGTGACCGGAGAACCACCTCTCGTTCGATGGAAACTGCGGTGTCCGCGCCCGGCCCGTCACATGCGGCCGGCGGCGGGCGATCCAACGGTGTACGGCCCTCCCTTTCCTCTGTCTTCCTCTAGCTCAACTGTGCGTGCTGTCCGCCGGCGCCCGGCCCACGATCTCCTGGCTGCGGCGCCGGCGGACCGATACTGCCTGCGGCGGAGCCCTGAAACCTAACGCTGGCCCCACCGCGTCGTCGCGCCCGAGCGCAAGCCTCACGCCCGGGGTACTGCCGTACTGCTTCAACTTCCACTTTTTACTGGTCGTGCCGAGCGGGAGCCGCCTGAAGCTGGGCCCTGCTCCATCGCCCGTCGTGGGCGGTTTTCGTCAGCGTCTTTGTTGCACCCTCGCACTCAACGGTAGAAAGACTAGCCAGCAACGGCGAGCATGTCTAGCGATTGCCACATAGATTTTCTGGGTTCGGACACGCAGTGTCTTTCCTGTCAGGGCGATCAGGTGTCGCGCTCGACGTACTCGCTGGCGTGTTGACAATCCACCTCCCCGCTCGGTTGACCGATCACGGAAGGCCGGCAGCCGACCGCCGACGAGACGCTCTACGACCGCCCGAGACCGGTGCGGCGAACATCTGACGCAGGCGCGGAAGCCGAAGCGGTATCTGCGCCGTCTCCTGCGTCTCCCTCCCAGGGCCGGTCTGCGGTCCCGGCCCCGCCGCTTGTTACGACCAGCATCGACTTCACGATCATCTAGTGGAGGGAGGGCTAAGGGTGGAGAGCATGGGGTTCGGGAAGAGTAGGGACCACGGGTTGGACGCGGCCATCGAGGAACTGGCCCGGGCGGACACCCTCGCGTTCGGCAAGGTCGGGATTGCGGGGACGCTGCTGCCGGAGACGAAGGCGTACCGGTGGGTCGACCGGGCGTCGGATGAGCAGCCCGAGGAGGCCCGGAAAAAGGTCGACTGGCTGCTCAACCACGGTTCGCCGGCCGGGAAAGCGTATGCGGCCACACTGCTGGACAGGGCCGACGCGGCGGCGGGGCGCGCGGCGTGGACGAAACTGCAAGCCGACGAGGGCGCCTTCACCACGTTCAGCGGCTGCCTTCTGGGCCGCGCCAGCCTTCGTGAGTATGCCACCGAACGCCTCATGGGAGAGTGACCGGCGGTCGACCCGAAGGGCCGGTGCCGACGCCGCGCCGCGGCACCGGTCGCGGTCGCTGCGTTGACGCGGTCGGCGAACACCGCTCCTGACCAGCCGCCGGCGAGTTCGGGTGGCGGTGCTAACTATTTCGGATCGCTTTGGAAGCCATGCACCCCTTCGCTGACGCCTGCCAACGGTTGGTGAGCATCTCCGGCGTCGGGGAGCACGGCGCCGGGGATGCTCATCGGTGAGATCGGTACGGACCTGTCCCGGTTCCTGATCCCAGCGCACCTGGCCTCCTGGGCCAGGCTGTGTGCCGGCAACCACGAATCCGCCGGCAAGAGCCGCAGCGGCAAGACCCGCCACAGCAACGCCACCCGTGCACCATCCCGGTCGAGGGCGGCCTGGGCCACCGACCACACCCACAGCCGGCTCGGTGCCCGGCTGGCCGCACTCCTGTTGCGAAGGTTTGGTGATCGCCGATATCAACCATAGATAGGCGTCACACACCCTCCCAGAGGAGGCCCACACATGCCTCGAACTACCCCTCCCCTGATCGCCGGCCTACTTGCCGCCGCGCTCGTCGCGCCGGTCGCGCCGGCGCAGGCAAGCAACCCGCTCGCCCCGATATCCAGTTCCCTGGCGCGGACGCTGGAGACAGCCTCCAGCACGATCCCGGTGTTCGTGCACGGTACGAGCATCGGCGCGGCCCGGCAGGCGGTCGCCGACACCGGCCTCACGCTCGTCACCACCTGGAACAAGATCGGCGTCGCGGTTGCGCGCGGCACCACCGGGCAGATCGCGGCCGTTCGCGGTCATGCCGGTGTCACCTACGTCGAGGGCGACCAGCCGCTGCGGCTGTACCTGTCAACCTCGAACGTCGCGACCCGAGGCGAGCAGGCGCGCGCCGATCTGCGTGACGGACAGGGACGGCCGGTCAACGGCCGTGGCGTGTCGGCCGCGATCATCGACACCGGCGTGGACGGCACGCACCCGTTCTTCCGCAACGCGGACGGTACCAGCGCAGTGAAGCTCAATCTGAAGAACATCTGCGGCCCGCTCACCGATCTGGGTCTGCCGCTCCCGCTCCCCAACGACTCGTGCTTCCTCGACCTGACCGCGGCCAACGACACCGACACGCTGTCGGCCGGCGGGCACGGCACGCACGTCGCGGGGATCGTCGCCGGGCGGGACACGACGCTCACCGACGGCACGCGGATGCACGGCGCTGCCCCTGATGCCACGCTGATCAGCCTGTCGGTCGGGGCGGGACTGAGTATCTTCGGTGCGGACAGCGCGCTGAACTGGGTGCTTGAGCATCACCTGAACCCGTGCGCGGGCTGCCCGCCGATCAAGGTGA
>NZ_JBEYER010000155.1:0-11107 GCF_040634005.1 Micromonospora sp. NPDC007271 | reverse complement strand
AGCTCGATGATCTTGGCCTCGAGCTCGCGGCCGACGTACGGCTGCAGGTCACGCATCCGCCGCATCTCCACCAGCGGCCCCCGACCCGTGGCGTCAGCGCAGGCGCAGCCGCTGACCCGGGAAGATCAGGCCCGGGTCGTCGCCGATCACCCGCTTGTTGCGCTCGTACAGCGCGTGCCAGCCGCCGGTGACGTGCCGCTGCGCGGCGATCGCGGACAGCGTGTCACCGCGCTTGACCAGGTAGGTGCCGGAGCCACCGGTGGTCGGCACGGTACGCCGGTGCTTTCGGGTGGCCGACCGCTCGGCCCGCGACGACTGCTTGCCGGTCGCCTTCTTCGGGGACTTCCGGCTGGCGGACTCGGACGCGGACGAGTAGTGCTTCGCCGAGCCGCCCTTCTTGCCGCAGACCGGCCAGGCGCCGATGCCCTGTCCCTTGAGGACCTTCTCGGCGACGGCGATCTGCTCACCGCGGCTGGCCAGGTCCGCCCGGCTGGCGTACTTCTGGCCGCCGTAGCCGCTCCAGGTGCCCTTCGAGAACTGGAGACCGCCGTAGTAGCCGTTGCCGGTGTTGATGTGCCAGTTGCCGCCGGACTCGCACTGGGCGATGGCGTCCCAGTTCACGCTGGACGCGCTGGCCGGCGCGGCCGGGCCGAGGAAAGCGGCGGCACCGGTGACGGCGCCGACGACGAGCGCCCCGACGGCGACGCGACGCTGGGCGACCCGCCGAGGACGTGCGACGTGTTCAGTTGCCATGTGGATTTCCTCCACGCCGACGAGGTGAGCTGTCGGGTTCGGGCCGAGGAGCCCGGCCGCCGGATGGCGGCTTCACCCCGAGGTGTCGAGCACCGAGGAACTTGTGGGTCCCCCGCTCCCGCCTGAGGTCCAGGTACCGACGGCCGGCGGCGGAATTAGGCGTTACCGGCCCGCGGTGTCCGCGATCGCGAACGCACTCGACGTTAGGGACTAATTCGGACGATCGCCCACTTCTTGTGAAGTTCTTCACCCACTCGGGCGAGGACACGGAGCCACGAGTTGCGGCGGGTCCGGGCATGCCTTACAAGCCCACGGGCACGTTCAGTACGTCAGGCCGAAGCCCTGCGGGAAGAGCGGAAGCTGCCCGTCGCCGGCGTTGATGGGCTGCTGGCTGGCGGAGTTCATCCAGGTCATCGGCAGTTTTCCGGTCGGCGCGTACCCGCCGAAGAGGACGTCGGCCACGCCGGCGCCCTCGGTGCCCGGCAGCCAGGAGGCGAGCAGCGCGGTCCAGTTCGGCAGCTCGCCGGCAACGTCCAGCGGCCGGCCGGAGACCAGCACCACGATCACGGGTACGCCGGCGTTGCGCAGGGTCGCGATGGTGCGCAGGTCCTCCCGGTCCAGGCTCATGGCGCCGGTACGGTCGCCCTGGCCCTCGGCGTACGGTGTCTCGCCGACCACCGCGATCGCGGCGCGGTAGCTGCTGTCGATGCCGGTGCCGCGCTGGTTGTAGGTGACCGTCGTGGTCGGACCGACCGCGGCGCGGATGCCCTGGAGGATGCTGGTGCCGGGGGTGATGTTGCCCGATGAGCCCTGCCAGGAGATGGTCCAGCCGCCGCTCTGGTTGCCGATGTTGTCGGCGTTCTTGCCGGCCACGAAGATCTTGTTGTTGTCCCGGGCCAGCGGCAGAACGCCGCCGGAGTTCTTCAGCAGCACCTGGGACTCGCGGACGACCTGCCGGGCGAGCGCCCGGTGGGCGGCACTGCCGACCGTCGGGGTCCAGCTCCGGTCGGTGTACGGCCGCTCGAAGAGGCCGAGTTCGAACTTCTTGGTGAGGATCCGCCGGTTGGCGTCGTCGATCCGGCTCATCGGCACGTGCCCGTTCTGCACCTCGGCCCGGAGCGTGCTGAGGAACGTCTTCCAGGCGGTGGGGACCATGACCATGTCGATGCCGGCGTTGATCGCCGTGGTGACCTCGGCGGCGGTGAAGCCGGCAGCGCCGTCGATCTGGTCGATGCCGTTCCAGTCGGACACGACGAAACCGGAGAAACCCAGCTCTCCCTTGAGGACGGTCGTGATCAGATACCGGTTGCCGTGCAGCTTCACGCCGTTCCAGCTGCTGTAGGAGATCATCACCGATCCGACGCCGCGCTGCACCGCCGCCTGGAACGGCGGCAGGTGGACGGCCCGCAGGTCGGCCTCGCTGAGCTGGGTGTTCCCCTGGTCGGCACCGCCGGTGGTCCCGCCGTCGCCGACGTAGTGCTTGGCGGTCGCGAGCACCGACGTGGGTCCCCCGAGCGTGCTGCCCTGCAGGCCGGTGACCAGGGTGGACAGGCTCGACGGCAGGTCGGGGGTCTCGCCGAACGACTCGTAGGTGCGGCCCCATCGGTCGTTGCGGGCGACGCAGAGGCAGGGCGCGAAGTCCCAGTCGACGCCGGTGCCGGCGACCTCCTCGGCGACGGCCTGGCCGATCTGCTGCACCAGAGCCGGGTCACGGCTGGCGCCGAGGCCGATGTTGTGCGGGAAGATCGTCGCCCCGTACACGTTGTTGTGCCCGTGCACGGCGTCGACACCGTAGATCATCGGGATGGCGAGCGGGGTGGCGAGAGCGGCCCGCTGGAATCCGTCGTACATGTCCGCCCAGGCGGTGGCGATGTTCGGGCTCGGCGCGGAGCCGCCGCCGGAGAGGACCGATCCGAGCCGATAGGTGGTGAGGTCGCTCGCGGTGACCGAGCCGCGCTCGGCCTGGGTCATCTGGCCGATCTTCTCGTCCACGGTCATCCGGGAGAGCAGGTCGGCGACGCGGGTGGCGACCGGCAGCGTCGGGTCCTGGTACGGGTAGCCGGCGGCGGCGGCCGGGGCGGGCGCGCTCAGGGCGGTGATCGCGACGAGGAGGAGGGCGAGGCCGAGGGGGCGGTGGCGGATCACGGGGTCCACTCCTTCCGGAGGAACGCGAAGGCCGTTCACCAGCACCCTATGCCGGCAGGACATTGATCGACACCACTGCAATCGCCACCCTGCGCGAAAATTCCTCGCGGTCGTAGGAGCGGGAGCGGCACCGACCCGGCACCGACTACGGTGGCGAGGTCCGGCACGGTCGCCGGGCCGGGCGAGCAGGCGGAGGCTGATGAGCGACTACGGGCACGAGCTGATCTTCGGGGGCTTCCTCACCCCCTCGGCCGGCCAGCCGGAGCAGGTGGTGGCGCTGGCCAAACGCTGCGAGCAGGCCGGCCTCGACCTGGTCACCTTCCAGGACCACCCGTACCAGCCGGGTTTCCTGGACACCTGGACGCTGATGTCGTTCGTGGCCGCGGCGACCAGCCGGGTCCGGCTGGCCGGCAACGTGCTGAACCTGCCCCTGCGCCAGCCGGTGGTGCTGGCGCGCAGCGTCGCCAGCCTGGACCTGCTCAGCGGCGGCCGGGTCGAGCTGGGCCTCGGGGCCGGCGCGTTCTGGGAGGCGATCGAGGCGGTCGGTGGTCGGCGGCTGAGCCCCCGGCAGGCGGTGGACGCCCTCGACGAGGCGATCCGGGTGATCCGCGAGGTCTGGAACACCGAGCGGCGCGGCATGGTCCGGGTCGAGGGTGAGCACTACCGGGTGGTCGGGGCGAAGCGTGGGCCGGCGCCGGCGCACCCGGCGGGGATCTGGGTGGGCGCGTACAAGCCGCGGATGCTGCGGCTGGTCGGGCGCGCGGCGGACGGCTGGCTGCCGTCGCTGTCCTACCTGCCGGACGGGCCGGCCGAGCTGCCCGGGATGAACGCGGTGATCGACGAGAGCGCCGAGGCGGCCGGGCGGGATCCGCGCTCGGTGCGGCGGCTGCTCAACGTCTCCGGCCGGTTCGCCCGATCCTCGGCCGGCTTCCTGGCCGGGCCGCCCGAGCAGTGGGTGGAGGAGCTGGCCGGGCTCACCCTGGACCACGGCGTCTCCGCGTTCATCCTCGGCGCCGACGACCCCACCGCCATCCAGCTCTTCGCCCAGGAGGTGGCGCCCGCGGTCCGCGAGCTGGTCGCCGCCGAACGCGCCGAGCCCGGCAGCCGCGCCACGGCCGCGGCGGAGCAGCGCGAGGTGATCGAGGCCGGCGGCGCCGGTACGCTCGCCGTCACCCCCACCCCCGACCCCGGGGTACGGCTGACCGACCACCAACTCTGGGACGAGTCCACCCGTCCGGCCGCCCCGCCGGCCCCGGCCGGGCACGTCTACACCCCGCACGCCCAGGCCGTCGGCGCGCACCTGGTCGACGTGCACGACCACCTGCGGCGAGAGCTGACCCAGGTGCGCGACCTGCTCGAACAGGTCAAGCGGGGAGTGGTCTCCGCCGGCGCCGCCCGGGCCGTGCTCAACCAGATGACCATGCGGCAGAACAACTGGACGCTGGGGGCGTACTGCGCCGCCTACTGCACCGTGGTCACCCAGCATCACGGGCTGGAGGACAACTCGATCTTTCCGCACCTGCGGCGCTCCGACCCGGGGCTGGGCCCGGTGCTCGACCGCCTGGAGGCGGAACACGTGGTGATCCACGACGTGGTGGAGAGCGTGGACCGGGCCCTGGTCGACCTGATCCGCAACCCGGGCGACTTCACCGAGCTCCAGAGGGCGGTGGACCTCCTCACCGACACCCTGCTGTCGCACCTGTCGTACGAGGAGCGCGCGATCGTGGAGCCGCTGGCCCGGTACGGCTTCTACGCCGGGCAGGTCTGACCGACCCCGACGTCCACCCGATCACCGACCAATTCTCACATTCGCCCAGGTCAGAGGCGTCGAGCTACGGTGACGGGCAGAGGTGATGGGCAATGTCGGTGATCTATGTTGACCTGTCTTACCACGACTGGGACCGCGTCAAGGGCGAGCTCGACTGGGCGGCCATCCGCCGGGCCACCTCCCCCGTCCTGTGCCTGCGCGCCAGCTATGGCGACCCGCAGGGCTACCACCCGGCCAGCCCGCACGTCAACGAGATGGCGCGCGGCGCGGCCGGTGCCGGCTTCGACCTGATCGGTGGCTACCACAACCTGATCAAGGGCGATCAGGCCAGCACCAACCGGCAGGTCGACTACCTACGTCGCACCCTCGACGGAATCAGCGCGGTGTGGGCGATGCTCGATGTCGAGCGTTACCCCGAGCTGGTCGCCAACGGACTGTGGCCGCGTTTCGACGACGTACGCCGGTTCGTGGACCGTTGGCACGCCGTCGATCAACGAGTGCTGGCGATCTACCTCCCCGAGTGGAACTGGGCCGGGTATCTCGGCAAGCCCGACCTCCGGCCGCTCGGCGCTCCGCTGGTTGCCAGCGCCTACGGCACCAACCCCACCGGCGCGCCCGCCGACGTGTACGCGCGAGCCGGAGGGGACGGCGGCCCAGGCTGGGCCGCGTACGGCGGGGTGACCCCGTCGATCTGGCAGTACGGGTCGAACGTCGCCTGCCCCGGCGCGTCCGCACAGACCGACTGCAACGCATTCCGTGGCTCGCTCGACCAACTGCGGGCCCTGTTGGTGAAGGACGACACCATGACCCCAGCCGAGTTCTCCGCGATCCTGTCCGACCCGGCCGTCGCTGCCCAGATGCGCGCGCTGCCCTGGCAGTACGTCGGCGGCGGCATCCCGGCGGGCACCTCGACCTTGAAGGTGCTCAACACCATCCTCGAGACCACCACGGCCACACCCACCGCCGCGGCGATCGCGGCGGCCACCGTACAGGCGCTCGCCGGGCAGGCCCCGGCCGACGCCGCCGCCGCGATCGTCGCCGCGATCGGCAAGGACCGGGCCGCAGCCCTCGCCACGGCCCTCACCGCCGCCACGCGGTAGGGGACTCGGGACAGCCGGCCGCCGCCCGCCGCGACGTGGCTGCCGCGGCGGGCGGAGCGGGTGGCCGCTGGCCCTACAGGGTACGGGCGAGCCGGTCGGCGAGGATCCTGGTGAACCGGGACGGGTCGGCCAGCTCCCCGCCCTCGGCGAGCAACGCCATGCCGTACAGCAGCTCGGCGGTCTCGCTCAGCGCGGTGACGTCGCCGCCCTGTTCGTGCGCCTTGCGCAGCCCGGTGACCAGCGGGTGGGTCGGGTTGAGCTCGAGGATCCGCTTGACCTGCGGCACCTCCTGCCCCATCGCCCGGTACATCTTCTCCAGCGTCGGCGTCATGTCGTGCGCGTCACCGACGACGCAGGCCGGCGAGGTGGTGAGCCGGGAGGAGAGCCGGACCTCCTTGACGCTGTCGGCGAGCGCGCCGCTCATCCAGGTGAGCAGGTCGGCGTACTCCTTGCGCTCGGCCTCGGCCTTCTCCTTCTCCTCATCGGTCTCCAGGTCGACCTGGCCCTTGGCCACCGAGCGGAGGGTCTTCCCGTCGTAGGCGCCGACCCGCTCGACCCAGACCTCGTCGACCGGGTCGGTGAGGATGAGCACCTCGTAGCCCTTGGCCCGGAACGCCTCCAGGTGCGGGGAGTTCTCGATCGTGGCCCGGGACTCGCCGGTGGCGTAGTAGATCTCGGACTGGCCGTCCTTCATCCGCCCGACGTAGTCGCGCAGCGTGGTCAGCTCGGCCGGGTCGTGGGTGGAGGCGGCCCGGACCAGGTCGAGCAGGGCCTCGGTGTTGTCCGGGTCCTCGATCAGCCCCTCCTTGACCACCGCACCGAACTCGGTCCAGAAGGTGCGGTAGGACTCGGCCGACATCTCCTTGAGGGTGGCGAGGACCTTCTTGACCAGGCGGCGACGGACGGCACGGATCTGCCGGTCCTGCTGGAGGATCTCCCGGGAGATGTTCAGCGACAGGTCGTGCGCGTCCACCACGCCCTTGACGAAGCGCAGGTAGTTGGGCATCAGCGCGTCGCAGTCGTCCATGATGAACACGCGCTTGACATAGAGCTGCACACCGCGGCGGCCCTGCGGGGAGAACAGGTCGAGCGGGGCGTGCGACGGCAGGAAGAGCAGAGCCTCGTACTCGAAGGTGCCCTCGCCCCGCATGTGGATGGTCTCGAGCGGGTCCGCCCAGTCGTGCGCGACGTGCCGGTAGAACTCCTTGTACTCGGCCTCGTCGACCTCGTCGCGGGAGCGGGCCCAGAGCGCCTTCATCGAGTTGAGGGTCTGCTCCTCGCGGGTGGTCGCGTCGTCCTCACCCGGCCGCTCGATGGTCATCCGGATCGGCCAGGCGATGAAGTCGGAGTACCGCTTGACGATCTCCCGGATGGTCCACTCGGCGGTGTAGTCGTGCAGGTTGTCCTCGGCGTCCGCCGGCTTGAGGTGCAGGGTGACCGAGGTGCCCTGCGGGGCCTCGTCGACCGACTCCACCGAGAAGGTGCCCTCGCCGGTGGACTCCCAGCGGGTGCCCCCGCTCTGCCCGGCGCGGCGGGTCAGCAGGGTCACCTTGTCGGCCACCATGAAAGTGGCGTAGAACCCCACGCCGAACTGGCCGATCAGCTCCTGGGAGGCGGCGGCGTCCTTCGACTCGCGTAGCTTGCGCAGCAGCTCGGCGGTGCCGGACTTGGCGATCGTGCCGATCAGCCCGACCACCTCGTCCCGGGACATGCCGATGCCGTTGTCCCGCACGGTCAGCGTGCGGGCCTCCTTGTCGACCTCGATCTCGATGTGCAGGTCGGAGGTGTCGACGGTGAGATCCTTGTCGACCAGCGACTCCAGCCGCAGCTTGTCCAGCGCGTCGGACGCGTTCGAGATCAGTTCGCGCAGGAAGACGTCCTTGTTCGAGTAGATCGAGTGGACCATCAGCTGGAGCAGCTGACGGGCCTCGGCCTGGAACTCCAACGTCTCGACCCGGTCGCTCACACCGACTCCCTTCCACTTCGCGGGCCTTCCGGCGGAAAGGATACGAGGCGTGCGCACCCGGCCACCGCACGGTGTCGCACTGGGTAGGTGCCACCCGCCGCGGCCGGGGTGTCCCGGCGGGGGCGGAGCTGCTTCCGCCAGTCAAGCCGCTGCGGCGACGGTAGGTACTCAGACCTCAGCTTTCAGAGCGAGTATCACGTTGCGCCGCAGCTCAGGTCTGCGGGCCCAGCACGCCGTCTCTCGGGGACGGGGCCGGCTCCTTGAGTTCCACGAAGATGCTGTGCGTCTGGGTGTCGCCGATGTTCTGGCCGCTGTGCTCCTGGGCGCCGACCCAGCGCACCGTACCGGCCGGGATCTCGACGTCGACGGACCGCTCGCCAGCGCTGATCTGCCGGCGGAACGAGGTCAGCGTGTACATGACGCTGTCGGGATGCCGGTGCAGATGCGTCTTGTCGCCGGGCCGATCGCGGTACTCCAGCACCCGGACCCGGTCGTTCTCGAAGATCACCTTGTAGAGGTCGGGGTCGGTGACAGTGGGATCGTCGCTGTTCATGGCGCCTACCTGTCAAGTCGCAGCTCGTGAGACTCCAGTCCCATGGGACGAAGGTACCATCATCACGATGGAAGTACCATATGAGGCCACGGGTCGGACGCAGCAGAAGTCACGCACCCGACAGGCGCTGGTCGACGCCACCCGCGACCTGCTGACCGAGGGCCTGACGCCGAGGGTGGAGGACGCGGCCGAGCGGGCGGGAATTTCGCGCACCACCGCCTACCGCTACTTCCCCAACCAACGATCCCTGCTGCTCGCAGCACAGCCACAGATCCAGCCGGAAACCCTGCTCGACGACAGCGCGCCCACCGACCCGCACGCGCGCCTCGACGTGTTCATGACAGCCTTCATCCGCTACAACTTCGAGTGGGAGCCACAGCTACGCGCCGCCCTGCGGCTGTCGTTGGACCCAGTGGGAGGCCGGGGCAGCACGGATCAGGCGGCCCGGCCGATGCTGCGCCGCGGCCGGGCGATCGGCTGGGTCGAGCACGCCCTCGCGCCACTGGAACGGACCCACCCACATCTCGACCGGCACCAACTCGCCGTCGACATCAGGTCGGCGACCGGCATCGAGTCCCTGATCTGGCTCCGGGACATCGCCGGTCAGAGCCGCCGGCAGGCAGGGGAAACCGTACGCCGCACCGCGCACGCCCTCCTCGACGCCGCGCTGCGCGCCGGCGAGGCCCCGAGCAGGCGACGCGCATGACGAACCGTCAGCCGGCCGCGTCATCCGCATCGGCCGTGAAGCCTTACGGTGCCTGCTCCACCGCCGCGGCATCACCTTCCAGCGCACCAAGACCTGGAAGGAGTCGCCCGACCCTGATCGCGACGCCAAGCTCGACCGGATTGAGCAGGTGCTGGACCGCTTCCCGGGCCGGGTCTTCACCTGCGACGAGTTCGGGCCCCTGGGGATCCGGCCCACCGCGGGCTCCTGCTGGGCGAAACAGGGCAAGCCAAACCGGCTGCCGGCGACCTACCGCCGCACCCATGGCGTCACCTACTTCCACGGCTGCTACTCCGTGGGCGACGACCGCCTGTGGGGCGTCAACCGACGTCGCAAGGGCACCGCCAACACCCTGGCCGCGCTCAAGTCGATCCGCGCCGCCCGGCTCGACGGCGCCCCGATCTACATCATCCTGGGCAACCTCTCCGCCTACACCGGCGCGGACATCCGCCGCTGGGCGAAGAAGAACAAGGTCGAGCTGTGCTTCACCCCGACCTACGCTTCCTGGGCCAATCCGATCGAGGCCCACTTCGGCCCGCTGCGGCAGTTCACCCTGGCCAACTCCCACCACCGCAGCCACCCCGCGCAAACCCAGGCACTGCACCGCTACCTGCGCTGGCGCAATACCAACGCCCGCCACCCCGACGTACTCACCGCCCAACGCAAGGAACGCGCCCGCGTCCGCAGCGAGAAGGGCATCCGCTGGGGCGGACGCCCCCTCAACACCGCAGCCTGACCAACCGCGAACCGCAGCCCCCGAGCGCCGAAGGGGGCAAGTTCAGGAGAAGGACAGCGACAGAAGGATGACTCAGGAGGCGGACGGTTCGATCTCCCCCGCAAAGACGATGAACTGGTCGATGAGGCTCCGTCGCAGATGGACGACGTCCGTTCCCGCCAGGCGGGGACCTCCATCCGGCGTGGTAAAGACCCACTGGTACCGGGCCCACTCGTCAGGCATGTCCACCGCCGAGCAGCGCACCATCGTGCCGGTCCCCGCCGGGTGGCGCCGGATGTCCAGCACGAACCGCTCGACCGCCGCGATTCCTTCGCTGCGACCCAACGGCCCCCAGAAGACCACGTCTGAGGTCAGAGCCTGGGAGAGCAGGGCAGTCACATAGCTGTCGTCCGAGGCGTTGAACGCGGAGATGAACGTGTCGATCGCGGAGCGTGCAATCTCTTCCTGCATGCCCCAGTAATACCAGCCGTTTCGCGTGCGCTCGTCCCGCGAGCCGCCTTCCGATCACGGTGAACCATCCCGGTCACAGCACTAGTCGGTCCCACCGCCGACATGGGAGCGGGCGTACGCGACGGCCCCGAGCTGACCGTTCGCTTATCCTGCTCTGGGGCCGACAGCAAGGGGTGGGGCGTGGCCAGGGAGACCGGGCGGAAGCTGATCGCCTCGAACAAGAAGGCGCGGCACGACTACACCATCCTCAAGACGTACGAGGCCGGGATCGTGCTGGCCGGCACCGAGGTGAAGTCGCTGCGCGAGGGGCGGGCGTCGCTGGTCGACGCGTTCGCCCAGGAGCGCGACGGCGAGATCATGCTGTACGGCCTGCACATCGCCGAGTACGGCTACGGCACCTGGACCAACCACCAGCCGCGACGCACCCGCAAGCTGCTGCTGCACCGGATCGAGATCGGCCGGATCTTGGAGAAGCTGCGCGAGGGCGGGGTGACCCTGGTGCCGCTGTCGATGTACTTCTCCAACGGCTGGGCGAAGGTCGAGCTGGGTCTGGCCCGAGGGAAGAAGTCGTACGACAAGCGGCAGGCCCTCGCCGAGCGGGACGCGAACCGGGAGATCGCCCGTGAGCTGGGCCGCCGCCTCAAGGGTGCCCGCCGCCCGTCCCGCTGAGCGTCGAGCCAGGGCTGGCGCTGCTGCCGGTCGGCCGCCATGATCACCGCATGGACCCGGCCGACGTCCGCTCGAACATCCGCAGCCTGCTCGGGCTCGGGGCCGTCTCGCTGACCGCCGCGCCCGTCGTCGCCCACTCGCCGGACGCGGCCGGGCCCGGCGCGCTGCGGGGGGGGGGGGGGGGGCGGCGGGACGCGGCGGGAGGGGGCGGGGGTTGGTGGTGTAGGCAGCGCGGGGCGGGAT
>NZ_JBEYER010000154.1:0-11140 GCF_040634005.1 Micromonospora sp. NPDC007271 | reverse complement strand
GCCCCGGATTCACTTTCGTCGCCACCCCCAGCGCCATTGTCATGGCCGGCTGCCGCGGCGATCTTGCACTTACGGTCGGCAATACGCGGCTTTTGCCCGCTCCGCCCCGGCTGAAAGTGCAAGATCGACGCCGGTAGGGGGTGGGGCAGGGGTGGGGGGGTGGGGTTACCAGCGGTGGAGGCGGGTGGAGAGGACGGTCAGGGCGGCGACGCCGGCCGTTGACGTGCGCAGGACCGAGGGGCCGAGGCGGACGGTACGGGCACCGGCCTCGCGGAAGGCGGACAGCTCGGGCGGGGCGATGCCGCCCTCCGGGCCGACCACCAGCACGATCTCGCCGGTCCCGGGCAGCTCGGCGGTGGTCAGCCGCTCCTCGGCCTCCTCGTGCAGCACGAACGCGGCGGCCGCCCCGGCGATCCGCCGGGCCACCGTCGCGGTGGACTCGTCGGGCGTGCCGGCCACCACCGGCAGCCAGGCCCGGCGGGCCTGCTTGGCGGCCTCCCGGGCGGTGGCCGCCCACTTCTCTCGGGCCCGTACGCCCCGATCGCCGCGCCACTGCACGACCGAGCGGGACGCCGACCAGGGCACGATCTCGTCCACCCCGACCTCGGTCATCGCCTGCACGGCCAGCTCGCCCCGGTCGCCCTTGGCGATGCCCTGCACCACGACGAGCCGGGGGACGGACGCGTCGACGTACCCCCGGGAGGTGACGGCCAGATCGAGGGTGCCCCGGCCGACGGCGGTGACCACCGCGCCGGCGGTGCCGCCACGGCCGTCGGCGAGCAGCAGTTCCTCGCCGACGCGCAGCCGCTGGACGGTCGCGGCGTGGTGCCCCTCCGGGCCGTCCAGGGTCAGCGTGTCACCGGTGGGCAGCGCCTCGACCAGGAACAGCGGCGCCGACACGCTAGGCGTGCCCGTTGAAGGCGTCGCGCATCCGGGAGAAGAAGCCACCCTGCTTGCTCAGTTCGGCGACCTCCTCGCCCCGGGTCTTGGCGAACTCGCGCAGCATCCGCTCCTGGTCGGGGTCGAGCTTGGTCGGGGTACGCACGTCCAGGTGGACGTAGAGGTCGCCCCGGCCGGTGCCGCGGAGGTGCGGTACGCCCCGGGCGCGCAGCCGCAGGGTGCTGCCCGGCTGGGTGCCCGGCTTGACGTCGACCGTCTCCTCGCTGTCCAGCGTCTTGATGGTCAGCCGGGTACCGAGCGCGGCGGCGGTCATCGGCACGGTGACCCGGCAGTGCAGGTCGTCTCCCTTGCGGGAGTAGACGTCGTGCGGCCGCTCGTGGATCTCCACGTAGAGGTCGCCGGCCGTGCCACCGCCCGGGCCGACCTCGCCCTGCTGGGCCAGCCGGATCCGCATGCCGTCCTCGACGCCCGCCGGGATCTTGACGGTGAGCGAGCGGCGGGTCCGCACCCGGCCGTCACCGGCGCAGGTCGGGCAGGGGTGCGGGATCGTGGTGCCGTAGCCCTGGCAGACCGTGCACGGCCGGGCGGAGACCACCTGGCCGAGGAAGGTCCGCTGCACCGACTGCACCTCGCCCCGCCCGCCGCACGCCTCGCAGGTGGCGAGGTGGGTGCCGGCCGCGGTGCCAGCGCCGGAGCAGGTGGTGCAGAGCACCGCGGTGTCGACCGTGATCGGGGCCTCGACGCCGAACGCGGTCTCGTTGAGGTCCAGCTCCAGCCGCAGGATCGCGTCGGCGCCCGGCCGGGTACGCGGACGCGGCCCGCGCGTGGCGCCGGCGGCGCCACCGAAGAACGCGTCCATGATGTCCTGGAACCCGACGAACGGGCCCGCGCCGCCCGGGCCGCCCGGCCCGGCACCCCCGCCGCCCGGCGCCAGCGGGTCGCCGCCCAGGTCGACGATCTGCCGTTTCCGGTCGTCCGAGAGAACCTCGTACGCGGCGTTGATGTCCTTGAACTTCTCCTGTGCCTCCGGGTCCGGATTGACGTCCGGGTGGAACTTCCGCGCCAGCTTGCGGTAGGCGCGCTTGATCTCGTCGTCGGAGGCGTCCCGGCTGACGCCGAGAATGCCGTAGTAGTCCCTGGCCACTGCGTTCGGTGTCCTCATGTTCGTCTCGCGTTGCGCCGGTCGCCGGCCTCATGCCGGCCGTCGCCCCTGACTGGTCAGTTCAGTTCTGGGCCAGCAGCTCGCCCACGTAGCGTGCCACGGCCCGCACCGTGGCGATGGTGCCGGGGTAGTCCATCCGGGTCGGCCCGACCACCCCCAGGCCGCCGACGATAGTGCTGCCCGGGCCGTACCCGGTGCTCACCACCGAGGCGGCGCGCAGGTTGTCGATCTCGTTCTCGTCGCCGATCAGCACCCGGGTGGTGCTGGGCTCGGCCTCGCCGATGAGCTTGAGCAGCACGACCTCCTCCTCGAGCGCCTCGAGGATGGGCCGCAACGAGCCCTGGAAATCCAGCAGGCCGCCCCGGGTGAGGTTGGCCGTGCCGGCCAGGGCGAGCCGCTCCTCGTGCCGCTCGACCAGCGTCTCCAGCAGCACGCTGGAAAGCGTGGCCATGGCCGGCCGCAGCTGGGGCGGGGACTCGTCCACCAGCGCCTGGACCAGGGGCGGGGTCTCCGACAGCTGGATGCCGACCAGCCTCTCGTTGACCATCCGGCGCAGCTCGGTGACGTCCTCGGCCGGGATCGGCCCGGGCAGCTCGACCAGCCGCTGCTCGACCCGTCCGGTGTCGGCGATCATGACGACCATCAGCCGGGTGGTGGAGATCGGCACCAGCTCCAGGTGGCGCACCTTGGACCGGGCCAGGCTCGGGTACTGCACCACGGCGACCTGCCGGGTCAGCTGGGCCAGCAGCCGGACCGTGCGGTGCACCACGTCGTCCAGGTCGACCGCGCCGACCAGGAAACGCTCGATGGCCCGGCGCTCGGCCGGGCTGAGCGGCTTGACCCGGGAGAGCCGGTCGACGAAGAGCCGGTAGCCGCGGTCGGTGGGCACCCGGCCGGCGCTGGTGTGCGGCTGCCGGATGTAGCCCTCGTCCTCCAGGACGGCCATGTCGTTGCGCACGGTGGCTGGGGAGACACCCAACTGGTGGCGCTCGACCAGCGCCTTGCTGCCGACCGGCTCCTGCGTGGCGACGTAGTCCTCGACGATCGCGCGGAGCACGGCGAGCTTGCGGTCGTCGAGACCCATCTCCCCACCTCCTGACGCACCTCGGCCCCCGCCGGCGCGCGGTACCGCCTGTTCAGCTCAGGCGACACGCGGTACCGGCCGGGCGTCTGGCACTCGACTGTAGCGAGTGCCAGTCTACGTCGGCGTACCCGCCGACGCGATGATCAGCGACGGACCTCCGGTGCGGCCCACCGCACACCCCGCCAGAGCCGAACAGTCGGACATCCGGGGCGGTGTCGCTCTGCGCGTTGTTGCGAACGGGACCTACCGTGACGTCCATGACTGAACCACCTCGCCCTCCCGGAGCGGGGGACCCCGGCGCCCAGCCGCCGGGCGACACCCCGCCGTCGGCACCATACGGCTCGTCGGCGAACGAGCCACCCACCGCACCACTGTCCGGGGCTCCCACCGGGCCCGGCTATCCCCCACCCGGTGGCTATCCGCCGCCTCCCGGTGGCCAGCCGCCGTCGGGTGGCTACCCGCCCCCGGGCGGTTACGGCGCGCCGGGCGCCGGTTACCCCGGCGGCGGGGCCTACGGAGCGCCGGCGGGCTACGCCAGCAGCGATGACAAGACCTGGGCCCTGGTCGCGCACTTCGGCGGCGCCGCCGGCATGTTCATCGGCGGCGGCGTGCTGGGCTGGGTGGCCCCGCTGGTCGCGCTGCTCGCCCGCGGCAACCAGTCGCCGACCGTCCGCGCGCACGCGGTCGCCGCGCTGAACTTCCAGCTCATCTGGTCGATCATCGCGCTGGTCGGGTGGATCCTGACCTGCATCCTGATCGGCATCGTGGTCGGCTTCGGCGCGATGATCGTCGGCATCATCTTCGGCATCCTCGGCGGCGTGAAGGCCAACGAGGGGCAGCTCTACCGCTACCCGATGTCGGCGAACCTGATCAAGTGACCCCGGCCCGGCCGGCCCGCTGGTCGGCCGGGTCGTACGTCACGGCAGCAGGTCGCGGACCACGGCGTCGGCCAACAGCCGGCCGCGCAGGGTGAGCACCGCCCGGCCGGCCGCGTACCCGTCGGCGGTCAGCAGGCCGTCGGCGAGTGCCCGTCGCGCGGCGGACCGGCCCCCCTCGTCCAGCACCTCCAGCGGCAGGCCGGCGGCGAGCCGGAGCCGCAGCATCACGTCCTCCATGTGCGCCTCGTCGGGGGTGAGCACCTCCCGGGCCAGGCCGGGTGACTCCCCCGCAGCCAGGTGCCGGGCGTACGCGGTCGGATGCTTGACGTTCCACCAGCGCACCCCGCCGACGTGGCTGTGCGCCCCCGGGCCGAGGCCCCACCAGTCGCCGCCGGTCCAGTAGAGCAGGTTGTGCCGGCACCGGGCCGCCTCGCCGCGGGCCCAGTTGGAGACCTCGTACCAGGAGAAACCGGCCGCGTCGAGGGCGGCCTCCGCGGCCAGGTAGCGGTCCGCCGCCAGGTCGTCGCTCGGATACGCCAGCTCGCCCCGGCGCATCCGCGCGGCCAGCCGGGTGCCCTCCTCCACGATCAGGGCGTACGCGCTGACGTGGTCCACGCCCGCCGCCACCACCTGCTCCAGCGAGGCGGCGAAGTCCTCGGCGCGCTCCCCCGGCGTGCCGTAGATCAGGTCCAGGTTCACGTGGTCGAACCCGGCGTCCCGCGCCTCCAGGGCGGCGGCGGTGGCCCGGCCGGCGCTGTGCTGCCGGTCGAGCACGGCCAGCACCCCGGGCGCGGCGGACTGCATGCCGAGCGAGATCCGGGTGTAGCCGGCCGCCCGCAGCTCCTTGAGCGACTCGGGGGTGACCGACTCCGGGTTGGCCTCGGTGGTCACCTCGGCGTCGGCGGCCAGCCCCCAGGTGCGGTCGATGCCGTCCAGGATCCGGGCCAGGTCGTCGGTGGGGAGCAGGGTGGGCGTACCGCCGCCCACGAAGACGGTGTCCACCCGGGGCGGCGGGGTGTCGCCCAGCACCCGGGCGGCGAGCGCCAGCTCGGCCAGCACGGTCTCGGCGTACGTCTCGCGGCTGGCCCCGCCGCCGAGCTCGGCCGCCGTGTAGGTGTTGAAGTCGCAGTAGCCGCACCGGCTGGCGCAGAACGGGACGTGCACGTAGACCCCGAAGCCGCCTGCGCCGACGGCGCGGCGGGCGGCAGCGGGCAGCGACCCGTCGCGCGGGACGGGTTCGCCTTCTGGAAGAGCGCCGGGCATGGCCACTAGTGTGCCCGGCATGACCTCTCCGGACGCTCTCGTGCGGGTCGCCACGGCCCGTGGGGTGACCACCCTCACCCTGGACAGCCCGCACAACCGCAACGCGCTCTCCACTCCGCTGATGACCGAGCTGCTGGCCGGGCTGGCCGCGGCGGTCGCCGACGACGCGGTCCGGGCGGTCGTGCTGGACCACACCGGCCCGGTCTTCTGTTCCGGGGCGGACCTGAAGGAGACCGCCGCCGCGTACGCCAGCGGGACGGTGCCGGCCGGGATGCTCGGCGACGTGCTGGTGGCCGTCCGGGAGTGCCCCAAGCCGGTGCTGGCGAAGGTGGCCGGGCCGGCCCGGGCCGGCGGCCTGGGCCTGATCGCCGCGGCCGACCTGGCGGTCTGCGCCGAGGGGGCGACCTTCGCCTTCACCGAGGTCCGGATCGGGGTGATCCCGGCGGTGATCTCGGCGACCGTGCTTCCCCGGCTGCACCCCCGGGCCGCGGCCGAGCTCTACCTGACCGGCGACACCTTCGACGGCCGGCGGGCCGCCGAGATCGGCCTGGTCACCGCCGCCGTGCCGGCGGACGGCCTGGACGCGGCGGTCGCGCGCTACTGCGCCTCGTTGGTGAAGGGGGCGCCGAAGGCCCTCGCCGGCACCAAGGACCTGCTGCGCCGGCCCGCCGCCACCGACCTGCGGGCGGAGATCGCCGAGTTGGCCGCCCTCTCCACCGGGTACTTCCTCTCCGACGAGGGCCGGGAGGGCGTGGCCGCCTTCCGGGAGAAGCGATCGGCACGATGGGTGGCCGCTCTGGACGGTGGTCCGGCAGAGGGCGCGAGCTAGGGCCGAACGGCCGGGAGGACCCCGAAGGCCGGGAGGACCGGGAGGCGCGGTGGGTGGCCGGACGGTGACGCCAGGGGGCGACCGGTCGGCCGACCCGGGTCGCGCGCCGGGAGACGTACGCTTGTCGAACTGCCGGGACAGGAGGTGCGGGTGCGAACTCGGGTTGCGATCGTGGCGGCGGGTGTGGTGGTGGCCGTGGTGGCCCTGCTCGGCGTCTGGTTCGTCACGAAGCAGTTCGGGCAGCACCTCCGCCTGCCGATGGCCAGCCGCACCTGCACCGTGCAGGCCGACGGGCGGGTCGTGCTCAGCGCCGAGCAGATGGCCAACGCGGCCACCATCGCGGCGATCGGTGTGCAGCGGCGGATGCCCGAGCGGGCCGTGGTGGTGGCGCTGGCAACCGCGTACCAGGAGTCGCACCTGCGCAACATCGCGCACGGCGACCGGGACTCGCTGGGGCTGTTCCAGCAGCGCCCGAGCCAGGGCTGGGGCACCCCGGAGCAGGTCCAGGACCCGCGCTACGCGGCGAAGAAGTTCTACGCCGCGCTGAAGAAGGTCAACGGCTGGGAACGGATGCGGGTCACCGAGGCCGCCCAGCGGGTGCAGCGCTCGGCCTACCCCGAGGCGTACCAGAAGTGGGCCGACGAGTCCGAGGTGCTCACCCGCGCGCTGCTCGGCAACGCCACCGGGGCGGTGGCCTGCACCGTCGGGCCGCAGCCGACGATGCGCGGCCCGGCCGCGACCGCGGCCCTGGTGGAGGGCCTGGCCCTGGACTGGGGGTTGCCCGACCTCACCGCACCGGCCGACCCCACCGGATTCAGCGTCCCGGCCACCGACAGCCGCAACGGCTGGCGGTACGCGCACTGGCTGGTCTCGCACGCCGACGACCACGGCGTGAAGCGGGTCCGCTTCGGTGACCTGGAGTGGACCGCCGAGCACGGCACCTGGGACCGGGTGAAGGGCGGCCGGGGCACGCCGACCCAGGTGCTGGCGGAGGTCTTCGCCGCGGCCTGACCTCCCGCTGACGCCGATCAGGGGCGCGTGAGCCGGCGGCGCACCTTCTCCCGGATCGGTTCGGGCAGCTCGGGCACGTCGAGCAGCCGGGGCAGCAGCTCGGGCTCCAACGTGGTCGCCCGGAACATCTCGCCGATGGTCACCCCGTGCGCCGGGCGGTCCACCACCTCGACGGGGTCGCCCGCGCTGACCTCGCCCTCCCGCAGCACCTGCAGGTACGCCCCGGGCGCGGCCCGTACGGTGAACCGCTTGATCAGGTCGGGCACGCCCCAGAAGCCGGCGAAGGTGGTGCACGGAATGCGCGGCTTGGTCACCTCGAGCAGGGCGGAGCCGACCGCCCACCGCTCGCCGACGACCGCCCCGGTGACGTCCACCGCGTACGTGGTGAGGTTCTCGCCGAAGGCGCCCGGCCCGAGGGTCCGGCCCAGCTCGGTGGCCCACCAGCCGGCGTCCTCCTCGGCGTACGCGTACACCGCCTGGTCGGGGCCGCCGTGGACGGCCCGCTCGCCGATGAAGTCGCCGGCGAGCCCGGCGAACCGGATCAGCACCGGGCCGGCGACCGGCCGCTTGTCGATCCCGCTGCGGCCGCTCGCGTCGCCCGCCCACTCCGCCTCGGTCACCCCGCCGAGGTTCACCGCCGCCAGCCTGCCCGTCATGGCGGCCAGCCTACGGGCACCTCCGCCCAGCCGAAAACCGCGTCAGGAAGGGCCCCTGCTCTACCGGAGGCGTTGACAGGTTGCCCTTCCTTGCCCGTCAGCCCTTGACGGCGCCGGCGACCAGGCCGCTGACCATCCGGCGTTGGACCAGGAGGAAGAAGACGATCACCGGCAGGGTGAACAGGGTGGAGGCGGCCATCACCGAACCCCAGGCGGTGTCGTCCCGGCCGAAGAAGAACGTCATCGCCACCGGCAGGGTGTACCGGTGCTGGTCGTTGATGAACGTCAACGCGAAGATCAGCTCGTTCCAGGCGGTGATGAAGGAGAAGATGCTGGTCGCCACCAGGCCGGGCGCCACCAGCGGGAAGAGGATCTTGCGGAAGGTCTGGGCCCGGCTGGCACCGTCGATCGCCGCCGCCTCCTCCAGCTCCTTCGGCACCGCGGCCACGAAACCGCGCAGCATCCAGACCGCGAACGGCAGCGAGAAGCCGAGGTAGGTCAGGATCAGGCTGGGCAGCTGGTTGTAGAGCCCGAGCCGCTGGATCATCAGGAAGAGCGGGATGACCAGCGCCTCCAGCGGGATCATCTGCACCACCAGCAGCAGGATCAGGAAGGTGGTGCGCAGCCGGAACCGGAACCGGGCCACCGCGGTCGCCGCGAGCAGCGCGACCAGCCCACTGAGCAGCACCGTCGCCACCGCGACCAGCGCGCTGTTGAGGAAGAAGTCGGTGAACGTCACGCCCGGGATCAGGTTGCCGGTGAGGATCTCCCGATAGTGCTCCAGGGTGGGCTCGGCCGGCACCGGGCGGGGGGTGGCCGAGAAGATCTCCCGGTTGGGCTTGAGGGAGGTGGCGACCATCCAGTAGACCGGGAACGCCGCGAAGAGCGCGACCAGCAGGCCGACGCCGTTGAGGGCGAGCTTCTTCACTACTGGTCCTCCTGCCGCAGCACCATGCGGACGTACAGGGCGGTCACCGCGAGCAGGATCAGGGTGAGGATGACCGCGATCGCCGATCCGAGACCGTACTTGGGCGGCGGTGAGAACGCCTCCGCGTACGAGTAGATCGAGAGCATGAACGTCGACCGGTCCTGGGTGCCGCCGGCCAGCACGAACTGCTGGGTGAAGACCTTGAAGTCCCAGATCGTGGAGAGCACGACCAGGATGCCGAAGACGGGGCGCAGGGTCGGGAAGGTCACCGACCAGAAGACCCGCCACGGCCCGGCACCGTCCACCCGGGCCGCCTCCTGGAGTTCGCTCGGCACGCTCTTCAGCCCGGCCAGCACGCTCACCGCGATGAACGGGAACGAGTGCCAGACCACCACCAGGGTCAGGATCGCGAAGAAGAGCAGCGGGTCGTTGAACCAGCCGTAGCCGGTCCAGTCGCTGCGCCCGAAGAGCGCGGTGGAGAGCCCGTCCGGGAGCTTGTTGAACAGCCAGGTGACCAGGCCACTGGTGTCGTCGAAGATCCACTTCCAGACGATGGTGCCGGTGAGCGCCGGGGTGGCCCAGGCCAGCATCACGCAGCTGGCGACGAAGGTGGCCATCTTTCGGCCGAGCCGGTTGAGCAGCAGCCCGACCAGGGTGCCGAGGATCATCGTGAGCACCACGTTCGCCGCGGCGAAGAGCACGGTGTTGCGCAGCACCGTACGGAAGAACGGGTCGCCGAGGATCTGCGCGTAGTTGGCCAGGCCCACCCAGGGCCACTCGCGGTCGCCCCGTAGCTGCCGGACGTTGTCCAGCTTGTAGAAGGACATTCCCACGACCTGGCCGAGCGGCCAGAGCAGCAGCACCGCGATGATCGCCAGGCAGGGCAGGAGCAACAGGTACGGGAGAAGGTCCATCCGACGGCGCCGCCGCGCGGGGGTCTCCCGCGCGGCGGTCGTGCCGGTGCTCTCGGTCAGTGAGCTCACTTGCTGTTCAAAATGCCTTCCATCTCGGTGGCCGCGTCGGCGGTGGCCTTCTCCACCGTCTTCTGGCCCTTGATGACCGAGCTGTTCATCGCCTGGGTCACCGTCTTCGTCCGGCTGACCTCCACCCACTTCGGGGTGAGCGGCGTGAGCTTGGTGTTCTGCATGGTGGTGGCGAACGCGGCCATCACCTTGTCGTTGGCGTAGTCACCGCCGCCGACCAGGTCCTGGTAGACCGGGAAGAAGCCGAGGCTGCTGGCGAACTCCTGGTCCTTCTGCTTGCTCAGCAGCACGGTCAGGTAGTCCCAGGCCAGGTCCTGCCGCTTGCTGTCCTTCCACAGGGCGATGTCCGAGCCGCCGGCGAAGGCCGGGGCCGGCTTGCCGTCCGGACCCGGGATGGGGAAGGTGCCCCAGACCTTCTCGATGTCCGGGTTGTCCTTCTTCATGGCGCCGCCCTGCCAGCTGCCGGCGAACGCCATGGCGGCGTTGCCGGTGGCGAACTGGGTCCGGGCGTCGACCTCGTTCCAGGCTGCGGCGGCCGGCGGGGCGACCTTGTGCACGGTCACCAGGTCGGTCCAGAACTTGACCGCCTTCTGCGCCTCCGGGGTGTTGTAGCCGGACTTCCAGGCGTCGCCCTGCTTGGTGGCGATCTCGGCGCCGGCGGCCCAGAGGAAGGAGTAGAACGGCAGCTCGGAGTTGCCGGGCAGGGCGATGCCGTACTTGCCCGGCTTCTTGGCCTGCACCGTCTTGGCGACGGTGACCAGCTCGTCCCAGGTCTTCGGCGGCTGCACGCCGGCCTCGGCGAACCAGTCGGTGCGGTAGTAGATGGCGCGTACGCCGGCGTACCACGGGACGCCGTACTGCTTGCCGTCGAGCTGGGCGTTCTTCACCAGGTCGGGGAGGATGTCCTTGCCCTCGGCCCAGTTGTTGAACCGGTCGGTGACGTCGGCGAGGGCCTCCTGGGCCGCCCAGCCCTGGGTCTCGGTGTTGCCCAGCTCGGTGACGTCCGGCCCCTCACCGCCGGCGAGCGCGGCCTGGAACTTCTTCGGCGCCTCGAGCCAGGGGATGTACTGCACCACCACGTCGGTCTCGGGGTGCTTCTTCTTGAACTCGGCCTCGACGCTGTCGAGGAACTGGGTCTGGGCGTCGCCGCCCTCGCCCATCATCCAGACCGTCAGCTTGCTGTTGTCCGCGGGCTTGTCGTCATCCCCGGAGCCACCGCACCCGGTCAGCACCATCGCGGCCGAGGCCACGATGGCGGTGACCGGAGCCAGCCGCTTCCACCTGTTCACGCCACATCTCCCTCGCGGTGGTTTGGCACTAACCTTCTCCGCCGCACCTTAGTAGGAAAATTTCCTTTACAACAGGGGGTAGCCGCGGCGGCCGGGCGTGGCGCGCCCCGGCCGGAGAGGACCAGCGTATGGAAGGCACCTCGCACCGCAGGCTCCT
>NZ_JBEYER010000153.1:0-11512 GCF_040634005.1 Micromonospora sp. NPDC007271 | reverse complement strand
ACTGGAACAGCTGACCACCAGCAGAACACGAACACGCTGGCCGGCGCCCCTGAACGCGGGGTGCCGGCCAGCGGCGTCTCCGGATCCTTGCGGCGTGGGCCCGGTCAGGGAGCACGGTGGAGTGGCCGGCGGCAGTGGTAGACCAGGGCCGGCGGGAGGTTGGTCCAGACGGTCCTACCCACGGTCACCTCGTCGAAGGCACCAGCCAGCAGCCGGTGGAAACGTCGCGCCGGACGGGTCGGCAGCGCGTGCCGGTACGCGAAGGTGGTGAAGACGCCGCCTGCGCCGAGCGCCCCGACCACCGCGTCGAGGATGACCTGCTGGCGTCGGGCCGGGAAGGCGGCCCAGGGCAGCCCGCTGACGACCACGTCGGCCGACGCGGCCCGGCGCTCCGCCAGCAGTTCCCGGAGGGTGGCGGCGTCGGCGTGGACCACCTCGACGGTGGGGTGCCGGCGGGCCAGGTCGGTGGCGAACGCCGGGTTGAGCTCGACGGCCAGGTGGTGACCGCGGCCGGCCAGCCGACGCTGGATCGCCCGGGTGAATGCCCCGGTCCCGGGACCGAGCTCGACCACCAGGGGATGTCCCGCCCGCGGCACCGCCGCCGTGATGTCCCGGGACAGTGCCGGCCCGCTGGGCAGCACCGCGCCGGTGGTGAGCGGGTGCCGGACGAACTGGGTGAGGAAGGCGGGCGCATCGCTGATCATGTCGATCGACGCTAGGTGCCGGATGCTGCGCCGGCCCTCGTGCCGGCGGTCCGCGTACCGGCCACCTGGAGGAGGCGCGGTGGCCGATGGGAGGGCCGGCGGGAGCGGCGTTTCTCCGTAGGGTTGGCCAGGTGACGGGTGGGCGACGCGGCTGGTGGCGGGAGCTGCTGCTTGGGCTGGTCACGGCCGGGCTGGGCCTGGCCGGCACCTGGATGACCCGGCCGGGGGTGGCCCGCGAGGAGTGGGCGGGAGTCTTCGCGGTCCTCGCCGGGCTCGCCCTGGTGGCCGTACGGCGGTGGCCCTGGCCGGTGCTGCTCGCGGAGTCGGCGCTGATGGTCGTCGCCGGTGCGGTGACGTTGGCCGGCACGGGCACCCCCCAGCTCGCCGGGGCGGTCGCGCTGGGCTACGTCGCGTATTGGTGTGGCCGGTCCGCGACAGCGGCGGCGTACGCCCTCTTCCTCGGGGCGACGCTGGGCGACGCCCTGCGCCGGGGGGCCGCGGATGTCCTCACCGGCGGCGCCGGGGTGATCCGCCTGGTCATGCTGGCCGGGATCGTCGCCGCGCCGGTGGCGTTCGGCCGGTACCTGCGCGGGGTGCGGCACGCCGCCGCGGCGGCCGAGGAGCGCGCCCGGGAGGTGGAGGAGCGCCGGGCGGCGGAGACCCGGGCGGCCCGGCTCGCCGAGCGGGCGGCCATCGCTCGGGACCTGCACGACATCGTGGCCCACCACATCGCCGCGATCGCCCTACGCGCCGGCACGGCCCGGTACGCCGTGCAGCACACCGGCCGGGCCGGCGAGGCGGTGTCCGCCCTGGGCGAGCTGCGCGACACTGCCGGGCAGGTACTGGACGAGCTGCGCGAGTTGCTGGAGGTGCTCCGGGATCCGGAGGCGGTCGAGCCGGCCGACCCGCAGGTGGAGCCGGGGCAGGTGATCCGGGACGCCGCCCGGCGGGTCCGCGAGGCGGGCGTGGCGGTCCAGTCGACCGTGCCGTCCGCTCTGGCCGGGGTGCCGCTGGTGGTGGGCACGACCGCCGCCCGGGTGGTGCAGGAGGCGCTGACCAACACCCTCAAGCACGCCGGACCTGGGGCGGTCGCCTCGGTCGACGTTCGGGTGGTCGACGGTGCGTTGCTCCTGGAGGTGCTGGACAGCGGTCCGGCCCCGCCTCAGCCCGCCGAGCCGGACCGCAGCCGGCCGGGGCGCCCCGCGCTGCCCGCGTCCGGCTACGGGTTGAACGGGATGCGGGAGCGGGTCGGCCTGCTCGGTGGCACGCTCACCGCGACGGCCACGGATGGCGGCGGCTGGCGGGTGCGGGCCCGGCTGCCGATCAGGGAGAACTCATGATCAGGGTGCTCGTGGTCGACGACCAGACCCTCGTCCGGGCCGGGGTGGGCCTGCTGCTGCGGACGGCCGGTGGCTTCGAGGTGGTGGGCGAGGCGGGGAACGGCCACGACGCGGTGCGCCTCGCCGAACGGCTACGGCCGGACGTGATCCTCATGGACCTGCGGATGCCCCGGATGGACGGCATCGAGGCGACCCGGCGAATCCTGGATCAGCAGCCGTCCGCTCGGGTGCTGGTGCTGACCACCTTCGCCGACGACGTCGACGTGTACGGCGCGCTCGGCGCCGGCGCGATCGGCTACCTGATGAAGGACGGCGAACCGGAGGAGCTGGTGGACGCGGTACGCCGGGCGGCGCGGGGGGAGGCCCTGCTGGCGCCGCCGGTGCTGGCCCGCGTACTGCGCCGGGCGCTGGCCGCGCACGACCGGGAACGGCAGCCGCGCCCGGAGGGGCGCGCGGCGGGCCTGCGGCTGCTCAGCGCCCGGGAGCGGGAGGTGCTGGGCCTGGTCGGCGCCGGGCTGTCGAATGCGGAGATCGGCGGGCGGCTGCACCTGGGAGTGACCACCGTCAAGACGCACGTGTCGGCCGCGATGGAGAAGCTGGAGCTGCGCAACCGGGTGCAGGCGGCGGTGCTGGCGCACCGGTTGGGCCTGGTCGACGACGACTTCAACCCGGTGCCGAGTGCGGGGGAGCCCTAGGGGCGTGACCGGCCACCGGGAGGACCCGGACCGGCCGACGGAAGGACGGCGCATCCGCCCCGGCGCGCCACGCTGGTTGACGTGACCCTCCTGGACCCCCTGCTGGACCGGCTCGACACCTTGTCGCCGGCTTACGTGCTGCTGGCGGCCGGGGCCGTGCTCGCCGCCGAGGTGGGCCTGCTGATCGGCCTGGTGCTACCGGCCGCCACCACCATGTTGGCCGTCGGCCTGCTGGCCCGGGCCGGCCGCCTCGATCTGGGCGTCGCGCTCGTCGTCACCACGCTTGCGGCGTTCGCCGGGGACCAGCTCGGCTACCTGGAGGGGCGACTGCTCGGGCCCCGGCTGAGGGGTGGCCGGCTGGGGCGCTGGGTGGGGGAGCGCCGCTGGCGGCGGGCCGAGGCGTTGGTCGCTGCCCGCGGCGGGCCGGCGGTGCTGCTCGGCCGCTGGACCGCGTTCGTCCGTACCCTGGTGCCCCGGGTGGCTGGGGCGGTGGGGCTGCCGTACCGGCGGTTCGTGCTCTTCGACGCGCTGGCGGTGGCGGTCTGGGTGCCGGGGACCGTGCTGGTCGGTTGGGCGGCCGGCGCGGTGCCGACCGCGCTGCCGGCCGCCGCGGGGGTGCTGGTCGTCGCGGCGGTGACCGCCGCGGTCGGCGGCCACCGGCTCCGGGTACGCGGGGCCGGGCGGGCCTGTCCCGGGCTGGTGCGGGGACGCCGCCGGCTGACCGGCCGGCGGGGTGGCTCAATCACTCCGGCCCGGCGACCAGTTCGACCTCGTAGCCCTGGCCGTCCGCGAGGTAGGCGGCGTAGGTGCCGGGGCCGCCGGCGTGCGGATGGCGGTCCGGGAAGAGGAGTTCCCACCCGTGTTCGGGGGCGGCCGCGACCAGCCGGTCCACCGCGGCCGGTGGGCCGGCATGGAAGGCCAGGTGGTTGAGGCCCGGCGCGAGCCGGTCGTGGGCTCGGCCACTCAGCGCCGGGGACTCCTCCAGGACCAGGTAGGTGTGGCCGAGCCGCCAGGAGCGGCCGGCCGGCCACTCCTGGTACGGCGTCCAGCCCAGCTCGCCGAGAAGCCAGCCCCAGCTGTGTCTGGCGGCGGCGAGGTCGGGTACCCAGACCTCCACGTGGTGGAGCGTTCCGGCGGTCAGCGCTTCCCGCCCGGCACCCATAGCACATCTCCGTCCGGATTTGCCGTTCTTGCCAGAATAAAGAGCAGATCGGAGAGCCGGTTGAGATACTTTGCCGGGAGAGTGCTGGTCCGGTCCGGGTCGTGTGCGATCAGGGCCCACGCCGCGCGTTCGGCGCGCCGGGCGGTCGTCCGTGCCACGTGCAGCAGCGCCGCGCCCGCGGTGCCGCCGGGGAGGATGAAGGAGTCGAGCTTGCTCAGGCGCCCGTTGTACGCGTCGCACCAGCCCTCGAGGCGCTCCACGTACTCCTCGGTGACCCGCAGCGGCGGGTACGCCGGGTCCGGCTCGACCGGCGTCGCCAGGTCCGCGCCGACGTCGAACATGTCGTTCTGGATCGACTCCAGCACCGCCCGCAGGTCGTCGTCGAGCTGCCCTAGGGCGAGCGCGACCCCGATCGCCGCATTGCACTCGTCGACGTCCGCGTACGCGGCGATCCGCGGATCGGTCTTCGGCACCTGCTCGTTGTTGCTCAGCCTGGTCATGCCGGCGTCGCCGGTCTTGGTGTAGATGCGCGTGAGGTGGACGGCCATGACGCACAGCGTACGGATACCGGATCTGACGATCCCGGCCCGGCCGACGCAGACCGGCCGGACGCCGGGCGTCGGGCCGGGCGACGCGGGCGACCCGGCGGTCAGCGACGTCGACGTCATCCGGGTGCACGGTGAGGCCCGGCTGACGGGCACGGTGCACGTCGTCGGTGCGAAGAACTCCGCGCTCAAGCTGATGGCCGCCGCGCTGCTCGCCCCGGGGCGCAGCCTGGTCACCAACGTCCCGCGGATCACCGACATCGCCATCATGGGCGAGGTGCTGCGCCGGCTCGGCTGCGGCGTGCGCTTCGCCGCCGACGATCCGGTCGACCCGATGGCGGCCCGGGGCGGACCGGAGCGCTCCCGGTCGGTGGTCATCGACGTACCCGAGCAGCCCGGCGCGGAGGCCGACTACGACCTGGTCCGCCGGCTGCGCGCGTCGATCTGCGTGCTCGGCCCGCTGCTGGCCCGCCGGGGCTACGTGCGAGTGGCGCACCCGGGCGGGGACGCCATCGGCTCGCGCGGCCTGGACATGCACATTGCCGGGCTGACCCGGATGGGCGCGGACATCTCCGGCGAACACGGCTTCGTGATCGCCGAGGCCCCGGATGGCCTGCACGGCGCGGACATCGTGCTGGACTTTCCGAGCGTCGGCGCCACGGAGAACCTGGTGATGGCGGCGGTGCTGGCCCGGGGCGCCACGACGATCGACAACGCCGCCCGGGAGCCGGAGATCGTCGACATCTGCACGATGCTGAACCGGATGGGTGCCCGGATCGAGGGGGCCGGCAGCGCCACCCTGCACATCGTCGGGGTGCCCGAGCTGCACCCGGTGCGCCACGCCACCGTGGGGGACCGGATCGTCGCCGGGACCTGGGCGTTCGCCGCCGCGATGACCCGCGGGGACGTCACCGTGACCGGCATCGACCCGGCGTTCCTGGAGGTCGCGCTGGACAAGCTGGTCGCGGCCGGCGGCCTGGTGGAGACCCGCGGCGACGCCTTCCGGGTACGCGTGGACGAGCGCCCTGCCGCCGTCGACGTGGTGACCCTGCCGTACCCGGGCTTCGCCACCGACCTGCTGCCGATGGCGATCGGGCTGGCCGCGGTGAGCGACGGGGCGTCGCTGATCACCGAGAACATCTTCGACGGCCGGTTCATGTTCGCCAACGAGATGATGCGGCTCGGCGCGGACATCAAGACCGACGGCCATCACGCCCTGGTCTGCGGTAGCGAGCGGCTCTCCGGCGCGCCGGTCCGCGCCACCGACATCCGGGCCGGTGCCGGCCTGATCATCGCCGGGCTCTGCGCGGACGGGGTCACCGAGGTCTCCCACGTGCACCACGTCGACCGCGGCTACCCGGACTTCGTCGCCGACCTGCGGGCGCTCGGCGTGGAGGTGGAACGCGGCACCGCCCCCGAGGAGCCGGACCTCGCCATCTGAGGGCCCCCGGGGCTCGCCCGGCTCTCGAGACAGCCCTTAGCGCTCGTTCAGGCTCGCCGACTAGGGTGCTGGCAGACACTCAATCAGGCGAGGGAGAAGCAGATGGCGGGTCGACTCGCGGTCGTCGGTGCCGGGCTGATGGGCTCGGGCATCGCCCAGGTGGCGGCGCAGGCGGGCTGGCAGGTGACGCTGCGGGACCTGGACGACGCGGCCACCGAGCGGGGCGTCGACGGCATCCGGAAGTCGCTGGAGAAGTTCGCCGAGAAGGGGAAGATCGAGGCGTCCGAGGTCGAGGCGACCCTGGGCCGCATCACCCCGACCACGGACCTGGAGGCGGCGGCCGACGCGGACATCGTGGTCGAGGCGGTCTTCGAGAAGATCGAGATCAAGCACGAGGTGTTCCGCGCGCTGGACAAGATCTGCAAGGCTGACGCGGTGCTGGCCACCAACACCTCGGCCATCCCGGTCACCCAGATCGCCACCGCCACCGAGCGTCCCGAGTCGGTCGTCGGCACCCACTTCTTCTCGCCGGTGCCGATGATGAAGCTCTGCGAGCTGGTCCGCGGCTACAAGACCAGCGACGAGACGCTGGCCGCCGCGAAGGCGTTCGCCGAGGGAGTCGGCAAGACGGTCGTCGTGGTCAACCGGGACATCGCCGGCTTCGTCACCACCCGGCTGATCTGCGCGCTGGCCATGGAGGCGGTCAAGCTGGTCGAGTCCGGCGTGATCTCGGCCGAGGACCTGGACACCGCGTGCAAGCTGGGCTTCGGTCACGCCATGGGTCCGCTGGCCACCGTCGACCTGACCGGCGTGGACGTGCTGCTCAACGCCACGAAGAACATCTACACCGACACCGCCGACGAGAAGTTCTTCCCGCCGGAGCTGCTCCAGCGCATGGCGACCGCCGGTGACCTGGGCCGCAAGACCGGCCAGGGCTTCTACGCGTACTGAGTTGGGCGGGACCCCCTGCTACGCACCAGGCGTTAACAGGGGGCCCCTTCCTTTCGCGCTCAGCCGTCGCGCTTGGTGGTCCAGCGGAAGGTGGTCAGGCAGAGGACCAGGCCGATCACGCACCAGAGCGCGAGCACCAGGGCGACCCGACCCAGCTCGAACGAGCCGCCCGGCTCCTGCGCGCCGAAACTGTCCGGCAGGAAGACCGAGCGCAGCCCCTGGCACATCCACTTGAGCGGGAAGAGCGCCGCGACCTGCTGCATCCAGCTCGGCAGGCTGGTGAAGACGAAGAACACCCCGGAGATGAACTGGAGGACCAGGGCGACCGGGGTGACCACGGCGGAGCCGCTGCGGGCGGTGCGGGCCAGCGAGGAGATGGCGATGCCGCAGAGGGTGCAGGCGGTGACGCCGAGCGCGGCGACCCAGCCGAAGGTGAACCACTTCGCGGCGGTGCCGGGCAGCTTCAGGTCGAACAGCAGCGCCGCGACGAGCAGCAGCAGGGCGGTCTCGGCGACGCCGATCACCACCACCATGATCACCTTGCCGGCGAAGTACACCCATTTCGGCATCGGGGTGCCCCGGTAGCGCTTGAGCACGCCCCGGTCCCGCTCGATCGGAATCCAGATGCCGAGGTTCTGGAAGCTCACCGTCATCAGGCCGGTCGCGATCATGCCGGTGATGAAGTACTGGGTGAACTTCACCCCGCCGCCGATCTCGCCGGTGAAGATCGCGGCGAAGATCAGGATCATGATGATCGGGAAGCCCATCGTGAAGACGACGGACTCCCGGCTGCGCAGGAACTGCGTGATCTCCAACCGGCCCTGCCGGAGCGCGAGCGCGCCCGGGCCGAGCCGCCGGGCCGCGGGGGCGGCGACCGGGGCCGCCGGCTTCGTGGTGGTCGTCATCAGTGTCCGATCATCTTCAGGTAGACGTCTTCGAGGGTCGGCCGGGTCACCGTGAGGCCCGGAATCTCGCCGCCGAAGCGCGCGGCCAGTTCCGTGACCAGCGCCGTCGGCGTCGCGCTCGCCGCGCTCTCCAGCGTCCCGTCCGGGGTACGCCAGGAGACCGTCGCCAGCGCCTCCTGCCGGTTGCCCAGCCGGTTCGGTGGGGCCACCTCGACCACCCGGCCGGCGGCGATCACGCCCACCCGGTCGGCGAGCGCCTCGGCCTCGTCGAGATAGTGCGTGGTCAGCACGATGGTGGTGCCGGCGGCGGACAGGTCCCGGATCAGCTCCCAGAACTCCCGCCGCGCCTCCGGGTCGAACCCGGTGGTCGGTTCGTCGAGGAAGAGCAGCTCGGGACGGCCGATGATGCCCAGCGCCACGTCGAGCCGGCGCTTCTGCCCGCCGGAGAGGGTGTGGGTGCGGGCCTTGGCCTTGGCGCCCAGCCCGACCCGTTCGATCACCTTGTCCGGGTCGTCGGCGGCCGGGTAGAAGCCGGCGAAGTGCCGCACCACCTCGCCCACGGTCAGCTCGTCGAACTCGCCGGTGCCCTGCAGCACCGTGCCGACCCGGGAGCGCCAGGCCGGGTTCGGGTGGGCCGGGTCGGCACCGAGCACCCGCACCTCGCCGGCGTCGCGCTGCCGGTAGCCCTCCAGGATCTCCACGATGGTGGTCTTGCCCGCGCCGTTCGGGCCGAGCAGGGCGAACACCTCGCCCCGGTGGACGTCGAGGTCCACGCCCGCCACCGCGACGTTGTCGCCGTACGCCTTGCGCAGTCCCCGTACGGAGATCGCCAGCTCGTCATCCATGACGTCCAGTGTGCGACCTCGCCGCGGCAGGCGAGGGCCGGGGGTGTGGCGGTCTGCGCCATGTCGCGCCGCTCGTGCCCGGGGATCCCCGCCATGGACGTGTGTGGTTTTCCACAGCTCGTTTTACTGAACGGTAACTTAGACTCCCGTCATGGACGAGAAGGCTCCTGCGGGGCGGTTGCCGGAACGCGACCGACCCTGGGTGATGCGCACCTACGCCGGGCACTCCTCCGCCGCGGCCACCAACGCGCTCTTCCGCCGCAACCTGGCGAAGGGGCAGACCGGCCTGTCGGTCGCCTTCGATCTGCCCACCCAGACCGGCTACGACCCGGACCACGAGCTGGCCGCCGGCGAGGTGGGCCGGGTGGGCGTGCCGGTGGCGCACCTCGGCGACATGCGGGCCCTCTTCGACGGCCTCCCGCTGGCCGAGCTGAACACCTCGATGACCATCAACGCGCCGGCGATGTGGCTGCTCGGCCTCTACGCCACGGCCGCCGCCGAGCAGGGCGCGGAGCTGACCCGCTGCGCCGGCACCACGCAGAACGACATCATCAAGGAGTACCTGTCCCGGGGGACGTACATCTTCCCGCCGGCGGCGTCGCTGCGGCTGACCGCGGACGTCATCGCGTACACGCTGCACGAGATGCCCCGATGGAACCCGGTCAACATCTGCTCGTACCACCTGCAGGAGGCCGGGGCGACGCCGGTGCAGGAGGTCGCCTTCGCGCTCGCCACGGCGGTCGCCGTGCTCGACGCGGTACGCGACTCCGGCCAGGTGCCCGTTGACCGGATGGGCGACGTGGTGCAGCGGATCTCGTTCTTCGTCAACGCCGGGGTGCGGTTCGTCGAGGAGATCGCCAAGATGCGCGCGTTCGGCGTGCTCTGGGACGAGATCACCCGCGACCGGTACGGCGTGGCGGAGGAGAAGCAGCGCCGCTTCCGGTACGGCGTCCAGGTCAACTCGCTCGGCCTCACCGAGGCGCAGCCGGAGAACAACGTCCAGCGCATCGTGCTGGAGATGCTCGGCGTCACCCTCTCCCGGGACGCCCGCGCCCGCGCCGTGCAGCTGCCCGCCTGGAACGAGGCGCTCGGCCTGCCCCGCCCGTGGGACCAGCAGTGGTCGCTGCGGATGCAGCAGGTGCTGGCGTACGAGTCGGACCTGCTGGAGTACCCGGACCTGTTCGAGGGCTCGCACGTGATGAGCGCGCTGGTCGACGACATCGTGGCCGGCGCCCGGGTCGAGCTGGCGAAGGTGCTGGAGATGGGCGGCGTGGTGGCCGCGGTGGAGACCGGCTATCTCAAGAGGGCACTGGTGGCCTCGCTCGCCGACCGTCGGCGTCGGATGGAGGCCGGCACCGACGTGGTGGTGGGCGTCAACCGGTTCATCGAGACCGAGCCGTCGCCGCTGACCGCGGCCGGGGCCGAGGCGATCGAGCAGGTCGACCCGGCCGTCGAGGTGGCGGCCGTTGACGCCGTACGCGAGTGGCGGGCCGGCCGGGACGCGACGGCGGTGGACGCGGCGCTGGCCCGGTTGCGCGCCGACGCCGCGACCACGACGAACCTGATGGTCGCGACCCTGGAGTGCGTACGGGCCGGGGTGACGACCGGCGAGTGGGCCGGTGCCTTGCGCCAGGTCTTCGGCGAGTACCGGGCCCCGACGGGCCTCACGGGGGGTGCCGGGGCCGGCGGTGACGCGGGGCTCGCCGCGGTCCGCGAGCGGGTCGCCGCCACGGCGCGCGAACTGGGCAGCGGCCGGCTCCGGCTGCTGGTCGGCAAGCCCGGCCTGGACGGGCACTCCAACGGCGCCGAGCAGATCGCGGTACGCGCCCGCGACGCCGGCTTCGAGGTGGTCTATCAGGGCATCCGGCTGACCGCGGGGCAGATCGTGGCGGCCGCGGTCGAGGAGGACGTGGACCTGGTCGGCCTGTCGGTGCTCTCCGGCTCGCACCTGGCCGCCGTGCCGGCCGTGCTCGACGGGCTGCGCGTCGCGGGACGGGGCGACCTGCCCGTGGTGGTGGGGGGCATCATCCCGGCCGGTGACGCCGACGCCCTGCGCGCCGGCGGGGTGGCCCGCGTCTTCACCCCGAAGGACTTCGCGCTGACGGGCATCATCGACGAGCTGGTCACCGTGATCCGCGAGGCCAACGGCCTGGGCTGACGCGTCTGCGGTGTCCGGCTGTGGCCGGCGGTGCTCGGTGCGGTGTTCCTGTGTGGCGCGCCGTGCCTGGGTGGTTGTGGTTTGCGGTGTGGCCTGCGGTTCGTGGGTGGTTGCGGTTGGGGTGTGGCCCGCCGCGCCCGGCTCCGGGCGGTCAGGCTTGATCCCTGCGCCGGTCACGGCGGGCCACACCCGCGTCGTGGGCGTTCGCCGTCCGGAGGCGCGGCCCTGCGTGACTTCTGTGCCTTGTATGGCCGTGTGGGCGTTTCCCGGGGTGTGTCCGTGCTGGTCCTGACGGTGATCGACTCGGTGTGCGGGATGTTGCGGTATCCGGGGTGCCGGATACCGCGGTGTGCGCCCCATGGAGTGGATCAGCCGGGGTCCGTGTTCGGCTGTCCGGGCGCGGTGGTGCGTATGTCCCGTTTGTGGGTGTGGCCGGTGGCATCCGCCGGCCCGGAATGGCGGCCGGCCGGGGGTCGTTGAACACCCGTGGACGGCCGAGGAAGGCCCCCGCCGGTGAGCGCGGGGGCGGGCCCGGAATGTTGGCGGGCGGTCGGTCGTTGCACGTGGTCCCGGCGCCGTGGAGAGGCGATCTCCCCGCCCCGCGAGCCGCTGGATCCCCCGAGACTTTCCCCCTTGTTTGGGCGCCTGACGGTGCTTGCGCACGCGTGCCGACCCCCGTCGGTGTGTGCGCCAACCCCCGAATGGAGCTTTGTCATGAACTCGATGCTGCTGCGGAAGACGGTTCTTGGTGTTGCTGGTGTGGCGT
>NZ_JBEYER010000152.1:0-11527 GCF_040634005.1 Micromonospora sp. NPDC007271 | reverse complement strand
GGGTCCGGGTCGGTGCCACCGCAGGCCAGCAACCGGAGGAAGTGCGACTTGCCGGCGGGGCCGGACCGGCCAGCCCCCGGCGCGCTTCGTTCAGCAGGTGGAGTTGGCCTGGGTCAGCAGACCGAGGCGCCAGGGCAGGCCGTTGTAGTCGCCACCGGCGTCGGGGTCCAGGCCCTGGTACAGGTAGCGCAGGTTGCACGGGCTGATCGTCAGGGTCTGGTCGTAGCCGCTGCGGATCATCTCGCCGTGGCTGATGTCGCGGGTCCAGGCGGTGCCGCTGAACGTGACGTTGTTGGCCCGGGCGAAGGGATTGCTCTCGCTGTCGGCCAACGGTTGCCAGGGCCCGGTGACGGCCGGCGCGGCCCACGAGCGGAAGTAGCGGCGCCCGTCGGTGCCGATCGCCTCGACGAGCAGCAGGTACTGGTTGCCCACCCGATAGACGTTGGACGCCTCGAACAGCCGGTTACGGTTGCTGTCCTGCATCGCGATCACGGTGTTGGTCATCCCGTTCGGGAACTGCGCCAGCGTCGTCTGCGACCGGTAGAGGTGGCCGTTGTCGTCGGAGGAGAACAGGTAGCAGTTGCTGCTGTCGCAGATCACCCACATGTCGACCCAGTAGCCGTTGCCGATGTTCTGCCGGATGATGTCGGGCATGCCGCTGTAGAAGTTCTTCGGCGCGCTCCACCCGGCGGGATTGCTGATGTCCGGGTTGGTGGAGTAGGACGCGTTGCCGGTCTGATAGACCAGGTACCACAGTCGCTGCGGAGCGAAGTAGAACACCTGCGGCGCGGCGCGATATCCGGTGCCGATCGGGGACTGGTCGAGGTAGTAGAAGGCCGCCGAGCCAGCCTGGGACCAGTCGGTGAAGCTGGTGTAGACGAGGTTGTAGCCGGACGACTGCGCGGTGCTGGCGAAGACGTGGTACTTGCCGTTGTGGTACACGACCGACGGGTCCTTGATCCCGGCGATGCCACGGCCGTCCGACTTCGGGCCGATCAGCGGGCCGCTGGAGGTCCACCGGAAGGTGCTCGGCAGGCTGCCGCCCGGGGGTGGGGTGGTCGGCGGCGGCGTCGTGGTCGGCGGCGGGGTGCCTGCGCCGCCGGTGCAGGTGATCCCGTTGAGCGCGAAGCTCGTCGGCGCGGGGTTGCTGCCGCTCCAGGAGCCGTTGAAGCCGAACGACACGCTGGCGTTGGTGCCGATGGACGCGTTGTAGTCGACGTTCATGGCTCTGACCTGCGCGCCGTTCTGTGTGACGGTGGCGTTCCAGAACTGGGTGACGGTCTGACCCGCAGCGAAGGACCAGGCGAGGGTCCAGCCGTTGACCGGATCCCCCAGGTTGGTGACGGTGATGTTCGCGCCGAAGCCACCCTGCCACTGTGCGGACACCGTGTAGGTGACCGAGCAGCCGGCAACGGCGGCTCGCGCGGGCATGGTCACGACTCCGGCGGCGGTGACCAGTCCTGCCGTGGCCGCGAGCAGCACGGCCCTGCCTTTCCATGTGGGGCGCATCGAGGTCCTTCCGTGATGGTCGGGGTGCGCCGGCACGCGGCGGAGCGGGCGTCGTCGGCGGAGCGGTGCGGTCCGTGCCGGACCGCACCGGGACACGACTGGGCTCCGGCGGGCTGACGACGGCGGTGAAGGAATGGGCAGCACGAGACAGGCCGGACCCGGACGCGCGGGGAAGGCGGGACGCCCGACCGGTACGGCTCGGCCGGGTCACCGAACGTCGGCCGGGATCAGACCCGGCACCCTTCGAACAACCGGTGACCACGAACGGAAGCGTGCCCTCGACTCCTCGCGTAAAATAGCACGCTATCGATATATTGCTCAAGGCGGCACCCTGGCATGATCGGGGGCCGAGGGTGGCGTGTCACGGTTCACCCGCGTGGGTGGTCCAGGGTCGCTACGCCGACCCTGCCGTCCCGGTGCCGAACGAGCGGGGCAGTGCGTGCACGACCAATCAGGGCTTGCGGGCGACTCCGGCCCAGTAGTAGGCGGCGTGCGGGTCGCTCGGCGCGTTGTCGGGCTGCCAGGCCATCACCGGCACGATCCCGGGCTCGATCAGTTCCCAACCGTCGAAGAGGCGCGCCACCTCGGCCCGGCTCCTGGGCACGAGCGTCATGCCACCCTTCGCGGCCGACGAGACCGCGGCCGCCATCGCCTCCGGGTCGAAGTCTCCGGTGGGGTGGGTGATGGCCACGTAGCTGCCCGAGGGCAGGGCGTCCATCAGTACCCGGACCTTGCCCCACGGGTCGTCGGTATCGGCGAGCAGCATCAGGATCGCGATCAAGGTCAGGGCGACCGGCTGGTCGAGGTCGAGTGTGCCGGTCAGTGCCGGGTCCTGGAGGATCTTCTCCGGCTCACGCAGGTCGGCGTGGATGTACTCGCTGCGCCCCTGCTCGGTGCTGATCATCAGGGCGCGCGCGTGGACCAGCACGATCGGGTCGTTGTCGACGTAGACCACCCGGGTTTCGGGGGCGATCTGCTGGGCGACCTCGTGCAGGTTCGGCCGCGTCGGGATGCCGGTGCCGATGTCGAGGAACTGGCGCACACCTGCCTGCCCGACGAGGTAGCGCGCCACGCGGTGCACGAAGTGGCGGTTCTCGGCGGCCATGGCCCGGATCGTGGGGATCGCCGTCGCCAGCGCCTCCGCCACTGCCCGGTCGGCGGCGAAGTTGTCCTTACCGCCCAGCCAGTAGTCGTAGATCCTGGCCGAGTGCGGCACGCTGGCATCGATCTCCGCAGATGCCGGCTGGTGCTGATCCGCCACCGTCTCGTCACCTCGCCGCACGAGCACCTCCTACTGAGGACGACCCCGGGTTGGTCTGCGCCCGGCTCAGCCAGGCGTCGATCGGCATCATACCGTCGCTTGACATCCTCCCCACGCCTGGAAGGCGGGGTATTCCCGTGGCTGCGGGGTGTTCATGCCGCGTGCCTTGCGGGTGGCTGCGCTATCTACTGTCGTGCAAAGTGGACGCGCTAACCCCACGGCTGAAGCCGGGGGTCTGCGCGCTACGGATTCCGATCAAACCGTCGGCGGCCGTGTCGTCGCGGGAGTCGGCGCCGTTGGAGCCAGCAGCGGCGGTGCTCGTCGTAGCCCACCCGCGGGCGACCGACTGCGGGCAGGCGCCCCGAGCCGCGACCGCGGGAAGCAGGCCGGGAAGCACGCGCGGACGGGAGCGGAATGTACGCGGGGGCAGCGAGCATGGCGCTGGTGGCCGCGTTCGTCGTCGCCGGCCTGTACCTGGCTCACCGCGCGCTGGCGACCGCCTCCCCGCCGCTGGAGAGCCTGCCTTTCCAGTCCGGATGGCGGCCCGCGGAGCACGCGCTGTCGCGCTTCCACGTCCGGTGGTACCTGGCGACGCTGATCTTCCTCGCCTTCGACGTGGAGATGCTGTTCATGTATCCGTGGTCGGTGGTCGTCGGCCGGCTGGGGGGCACGGCGATCGTGGAGATGTTCGTCTTCCTCGGCGGGGTCTTCGTGGCCGTGGGGTGGGCCTGGCGGGAAGGCGCACTGCGGTGGGTCTGACCGACGCGCTGGCCCGGGCCGCCGTCCGGCACGCGCACGTGCTGGCGGCGGAGGTGCCCGGGCACTGGATGACCCGCGTCGCGGTCGAGCGGCAGGTCCTCGTTCGGGGCTGGCGGCTCGCCCGGTCGCCGGGAGACGCCGACATCCTGGCGGTGTGTGGCCCGCCCGGACCGGATCTGCGGCGACCGCTGGCACAGTTGTGGGAGCAACTGCCCGGTCCACGAACCCGCGTCGAGGTCGACTCTCCGCGCGCGGTCCTCGTCGCCCTCGACGCGGCGGCGGCGAACCTGCGGGACACCGCAGCGCAGCGGGTCGACAGCCGTGACCGGTCCGCGGACGGCCAGCGGCCGAACGGCGGGCACACCCGCGATGGTGATGCGGCACATGGCCATCAGGGCGGCACGGGGCACGAGGGCACGGGGCACGAGGGCACGGGGCACGCCGGCATGGGGCACGGCATGGCCGTGGCTCCCGCCGGCATCCCGCTCGCCGCCGGTGGTCAGGACCGGGACGGCCTCGCCATGGACGTCCTGCATCTGCGGCTCGGCCCGGTCCTGGCGTACTGGCCGGGCGGTCTCGTGCTGCGCTGCGCGCTGCAGGGCGACGTGATCGTCGACGCGGAGATCACGCTGGTCGGCGCCGACGAGTCGACCACGACGGCGGCAGAGCCGGACGGCGGCGACGCCCTCCGGCGGTTCGCCGCCCGACGCTGCGACAACGTCGCCAGCCTGCTGGGACTCGCCGGTTGGGACGACGCCGCCGCCCGCGCACGCCGGATCCGCGACGCCCTGCTGTTCACCGCCGGCCTTGACCGGCCGGCGGGGGAGCTCGACCGGCTCCGTCGCATCGTGGACCGGTCGTGGTTGCTGCGCTGGTCGCTGCGCCGGATCGGCCCGCTGGCCGCGCCCGAGCTCGCCCACCACGGCCTACCGGCAAGCCTGGGCGGCGACGTCCGCGACCGGCTGCTCGCCATGCTCGACCGCGCCGCCGGGTGCCTCGCCGACCGGCGTCCCCCGAATCGACCGCGCGGGGCACCCGTCGAGGCGATCCCGGACCTGGTACGCGGGTGGGACGTCGCCACCGCCCGGCTCATCGTCGCCAGTCTCGACCTCGACCCGTTCGCGGCGAACGCGGAGGTGAACCTTGGCTGACCCCACGGTCACCGTGGTCCCCGCCGGCTGGGCGGTGGCTGCCGCCGGGCTCCTCGGACTGCTGGCGGTCGCCGCCGCCGCGCTCGACGGGTTCCTGACGGCCCGGGCGACCGGAGCCGGTCCGGCCGGGCTGAGCCGGCCGTTCGGGGAGGTGACCCGGCTGATGCGGCAGCGGCGGCGGGTCACGGTCGCGGCGGACCGGCTGTTGTGGCGGATCGGCGGGGCCGGGCTGCTGGTGATGGCGTTGCTGATCACCACGGTGGTGCCATTGGGTGACTGGGCCCTGGTCGACCTCGACGTCGGGGTGGTCTGGGTCAACGCCCTGGACGTGCTGGCGTGGGCGTTCGTGTGGCTGACCGGTTGGGGCGCCAACTCGGCGCACTCCCTGGTCGGCGGTTACCGCTTCCTCGCCCACGGGCTGGCGTACGAGCTGCCGCTGATGTTCGCGCTGGTGGCACCCGCGGTCGGCGCGTCGACTCTGAACGTCGGGACGGTCGCCGCCGCCCAACGGGACCTGTGGTTCGTGGTCTGGATGCCGGTGGCCTTCGTCGTCTTCTGCACCGGGGTCCTGGCGATCGCGGTGTGGGGGCCGTTCTCCCCGGCCGTCGGGGCCGACGTGGCGGGCGGCGTGACCGCCGAGCTGTCGGGGGTCGACCGTCTGCTGTTCCTGGGCGGCCGGTACGCGCTGCTCGCCGCCGGGTCGGCGTTCGCGGTGCCGATGTTCCTCGGCGGTGGCGCCGGCCCAGTGCTGCCCGGCTGGGCCTGGGTGCTGGTCAAGGCGTCCGCCCTGCTGGGCGTGTTCGTGTGGCTACGCCGCCGCCTGCCCGCGGTCCGGCCGGACTCGTTCCTGGAGGCCGGGTGGCTGGTGCTGCTTCCCGCGGTGCTGGTGCAGGACCTGGTCGTCGCGCTCGTGGCGACGGGAGGGGGTTGAGGTGGTCACCCACGTCGTGTTCTGGGCCCTGGCGGTCGTCGCCGTGCTCGCCGGCGCCGCCGTGTTCATCGTCGACTCGATGGCCCGGGCCAGCTACTCCCTCGCCCTGTCGTTCGTCGCCGTCGGCCTGCAGGTGCTGCTGATGCAGCAGCACTACGTCGGTGTGGTGACGATCCTGATGATGGTCATGGAGATGGCCGTCATGGCCGTCTACATGGTCATGTTCATGGGCATGAACCCGGCGCTGATGCCGATGAGCATGGTGCACGACAACCGCGCCGCTCTGGCCGTGTCGGGCGGGGTGTTCGTGCTCCTCGCCGCCGGGATCCTGCTCGTGCCCTGGCCCGCTCGGCGTGGCAGCCCGCCCACGGACGTCACGGCCGCGCTGGGGGAGGAGCTGATGGGCCCGAAGATGCTGGTCATGTCGGCTGTTGGCGTGGTCATGGCGGTCACCGTCGTTGCCGGCGTCGTGCTGGCCGCCCACCGGACCCGCTACGACCGGTTCGGCGACGACCTGCGCCGCCGCCGGGCCGACGACCCGCAGCCGGGCGGTGTCGGCCGATGATCCTGCAGACGGTGCTGCTGGTGGCGGCGGCGCTGTTCAGCGTCGGCCTGTACGGGGCGCTCTCCCAGCAGGTGGTGGTCATGGTGATGATGGGACTGGAGCTGATGCTCAACGGCCTCATCCTGGCCGGCGCCGCCTTCTGGTGGTACCTCGCCCCGGTCCCGTCCGGGCAGGTGCTGCTGCTGGTCGTCATCGCCGCGATGACCGTGGAGATGACGGTCGGCTTCGCCGTGGCCACCCACCTGCACCGGGTGCGCCGCACCGACCTGACCGACCAGGCCGCGGACCTGTCCGGATGAGCCACCTCGCGCAGGCGGCCCTGTGGTCACTGGTGGTCGGTCCGGCGGCGGTGGGCGTCGGGCTGGCCATGATCCGGCGCGCGGAGCCGATCGCCGTACCGCTCTCGCTCACGGTCGCCGCGGCCTCCGTGGCCGCGTCGGTCGCGGTCGCGGTGGCCCGGCCGAGCGTGTCGGTGCCGTTCCTGGCCGGTGTCGACTTCGCGCTTACCGTCGACGGCCTCGCCGCGCTGCTCACGCCCATGCTCGCCGTGGTGACCCTGGTGGTGCTGGCCGCCGCGGCCGGGGAGATCCGGCGGTCCCGGGCCCGCTTCCACGGCCTGATGCTGCTGTTCGCCGCCTCCGCCACGCTCACCGTCGTCGCGGCTACGCTGCCCACCCTGCTGTTCGCGTGGGAGATCATGGGCGCCGCCTCGTACGCGCTGATCGGGTTCTGGTGGCGTGCCGAGGACCGGGTGTCGGCCGGCCTGACGGCTTTCCTCACCACCCGGTCGGCCGACCTGGGCCTGTACGTCGCCGCGGGAGCCGCGCTGGCCGGTGGCGCGGGTCTGGCCCTGGCCGATCTGGCGCACGGCAGCCCGGGATGGCGGCACGTCATCGCCGCCGGGATCCTCGTCGCCGCGCTCGGCAAAGCCGCGCAACTGCCGTTCTCGTTCTGGCTGTCCCGGGCGATGGCCGGCCCGAGCCCGGTCAGCGCGCTCCTGCACTCGGCGGCGATGGTGGCCCTGGGCGGCTACCTGCTGCTGCGGGTGCGGCCCCTGCTCGCCGCGACCGGCTGGGCCGCTCCGCTGGCCATGTGGGCGGGGGCCCTGACGGCTCTGCTGCTCGGCGCGGTGGCGGTCGCCCAGCGGGACGTCAAGCAGCTGCTGGCCGCCTCCACCTCCGCCCAGCTCGGGTTCGTGGTGCTGGCCGCCGGCGCCGACGCGGTGGCCGGCGGTGCCGCCCAGCTGATCGCGCACGCGGTCACCAAGGCGCTGCTGTTCCTGGCGGTCGGCGGGTGGCTGGCCGCGCTCGGCACCGCACGGCTCGCCGGGCTGACCGGAGTCGCCGTCCGGTGGCGGTCGGTCGGCTGGTCCGCCACCGTCGGGGCGCTGGCGCTCGCCGGGATCCCGCCGCTGTCACTGTGGGCGACCAAGGACGTCGTCCTGGCACGGGTCCTCGAAGAGTCGCCGTGGTTGTACGCGGTCGGTCTGGCGGCGTCGGCGTTGTCGGCCGCGTACGCCGGCAAGCTGCTCGTGGTCATCTGGTCGCGGGCGCCCGCCGGTCGGCGCGGCGCTGGCGGCACCTACCGCCGCGAGGGCGACACCGCTGGCGGCACGTACCGCCGCGAGGGCGACAGTCCCGGGATCAGCGGCCCCCGACAGGCGCCGCTGGTGCTCCTCGCGGTGTGCGCCGCCACCGCGGGTCTGCTGGTGCTTCCGCCGGTCGGTGCCGTGGTCGCCCGGGCCGTCGGGCAGTCCGGCGGGTTCCACGTCCCCTGGGCCGAGCTGGCGATCTCGGCGGTGATCGCCCTGGCCGTCGTCCTGCTGGTCACCCGCCGCCCGCCGCCGGAGCCGCGGTGGGCACTGCGCTGGCTCGGGTTGGAGGCTGCCGCGCGGGTGCTGTTCGTCCGGCCCGCCCTCCGCTGCGCCGACGCCCTGGCCCGCTTCGACGACCGGGTGCTCGACCGTGGCGTCGGGCTCGTCTCGGCCGGGTCGCTGCGCCTGGCCCGATTGGCCGGCCTGGTCGACGACCGCTGGGTCGACGCCGCCGTGGAACGGTTCGCCGCCGGGACCCGCCGGCTGGGACGGCTTGCCCGCCGGCCGCAGACCGGGCGACTGCACCAGTACTACCTGCAGGCCGTGATCGTGCTCGTCGTCGTGGTCGTCGTTCTCGTCGGGTGGGGATGAGCTTGCTCAGCCTGGTCGTCTTCCTGCCGCTGGTCGCCGCCGCGGCGTTGGCTGCCGTGCCGCGTCTCGGCGACGCACCGGCGCGCTGGACCTGGGTCGCCGTGGCGGCCGTCGACCTCGGGCTGATCGCCGTGCTGTGGCTGCGCTACGACACGCCGCCGCCCGGGCAGTTGGCCTTCGCCGAGCAGGCGGCCTGGATTCCCGGCGTGCACAGCAGCTACCACGTCGGGGTGGACGGGCTGTCGCTGCCCCTGGTGGCGATGACCGGAGTGATCTATCTGGCCTGCGCCGTGTACGCGCTGCGCGAACAGCACCGTCCCCGTGGCCAGGCGGCGCTGTTCCTGTTCCTGCAGAGCGTCAACCTCGGCCTCTTCGTCGCCGCCGACCTGATCCTCTTCTTCGTCTTCTTCGACCTGTCCATCGTCGGCATGTACTTCGTCATCGCCGGCTGGGGCCACGGCGATCGAGGACGTTCCGCGCTGAAGTTCTTTCTCTACACCTTCCTCGGCTCCCTGGCGCTGCTGGTCGGCTTCATCGGCCTGTACGTCGCCGCCGACCCGCACACCTTCGACATGACGCAACTGGCCGCCGCGCCGCCGCTGCAGGGCCGACCCCTCGCCGGGGGACTGGTGCTCGCGGCGATCCTGCTCGGCCTGGTGGTCAAGACACCGGCCGTGCCGTTCCACACCTGGCTGCCGCCCGCGCACACCGACGCTCCCGCCGTCGGCTCGGCGGTCCTCGCGGGGGTGCTGCTGAAGATGGGCGCCTACGGCTTCGTCCGGGTCGCGATGCCGATGCTGCCGCAGGCCTGGCGGACCTGGGCCGGGGTGGTGACCGTCATCGGCGTCGTGTCGGTGATCTACGGGGCGCTCGTGGCGCTGGCCCAGACCAACGTCAAGCGCATGATCGCCTACACGTCGGTCAACCACATGGGTTACGTCATCCTCGCCGCCGGTGTCGCCGGCCTGGTCGCCGCCGACACCGCGCCGGCCCGCGGCGTGGCGGTTGCCGGCGCGGTCACCCAGATGGTCAGCCACGGCCTGATCACCGGTGCCCTGTTCCTGCTCGCCGGCGTCCTCAACGACCGCGCCCGCACGTACGACATGCACGACTTCGGCGGCCTCGCCGCGCCCGCGCCGGCCTTCGCGGCGCTGTTCGCCGTGGGGGCCTTCGCCTCCCTCGGACTGCCCGCCTTCTCCGGCTTCATCGCCGAGTTCCAGATCTTCACCGGCAGCATCGCCGCCGCACCCGTCACCGCCGTCGTGGTACTCGGCATCGTGGTCACGGCGGCGCTGTTCCTCCGCGCGCTGCAACGCGTCCTCACCGGCGAGACCGTCGGCAGGTCGCTCGGCTTCACCGACCTGCGGGCCCGCGAACTGTGGTCGGTGGGCCCGCTGCTGCTGCTCTCCCTGCTGATCGGGGTCGTGCCGCGCCCGCTGCTCGACGTCATCGAACCCGCCGCACACGCGGTCGTCGGCCAGCTCGGGCGGTGACCCGTGGAGACGCGGATGCGCCCGCTGTTGCTGCTCCCCGAGCTGCTGCTGGCCGCCGGAGCGCTCACCGCCCTGATCGGCGGCTCCTTCCTGCCACGCCAGCGGCAGTGGCCCGTTCGGATCTTCACCGTTGTGGTGCTCGTCGCCACGATCGTCGCCACGATCGTCGCGGCGGCGTTGCCGCTGCGGGCGCCGGCGACGACCGCCTTTGCCGACTCGTACGCCATCGACACCGCCACCGGGGTCGCCCGCATCCTTGCGGCGTCGGGCACCCTGCTCGTCCTGGCCGTCGCCGCCGACGAGATCGCCGGCAGCGCGCGGGAGAGCGAGACGTACGCGCTGCTGCTCTTCGCCACCACCGGCGCCGTGCTGCTCGCCGGCGCGAACGACCTGCTCGTCCTCGCCGTCGGGTTCCTGTTGACCAGCATCCCGCTCTACGCGCTGATCGGTCTCGCGCGCACTCCCGGAAGCGCCGAGGCGACCATGAAGGCGTACCTGGCGGGTGTCTTGTTCGGCGTCCTCCTGCTGCTCGGGGTGACCGTCCTGTCCGGGCTCACCGGCGGCACCACCTACGTCGAACTCACCGACCGGCTCGCCGGGGCGCCGCGGGCGGCGGTGACGGTCGCGGCCGTTGCCGTGATCTCCGGACTGATGTTCAAGGCCGGCGGGGTGCCCGGCCACTTCTGGGTGCCCGACGCGGCCGAGGCAGCCAACGCCACGGCGGCGACCTTCCTCACCACGGTCCCCAAGATCGGCGCACTGGTGGCGATCTACCGCCTCGCCAGCGTCCTTCCCGCGTCGTCGTCATGGCCGGCGCTGGTCGCGGCACTCGCGGTGGCGAGCATGACGTTGGGCAACCTCGCGGCCTACTGGCAGCCCGACCCCCGGCGGCTGCTCGGGTGGTCGACCGTCAGCCAGGTCGGTTTCCTGCTCGTACCGGTCGTGGCGGCCGGCCGCAGCGGCCTCGCCCTACCCTCGTTGCTCGGCTACCTCACCGGCTACACGGTGACCAACATCGCGGCGTTCGCCGTCAGTGCCGCCCTGCCGCGGCGCCGGAACCTCGCCGACTGGCGCGGTCTGGGCACCGGGCGGCCGTGGCTGGCCGCGGCCCTTCTGGTGGCGTTGCTCGGTCTTGTCGGCACGCCGCCGACCGCCGTGTTCGTCGGCAAACTCACCACCGCGACGGCCGCGTGGGACGCCGGCTACGCCTGGCTGGCGGTCGTCGTGTTCGTCAATACGGTGATCAGCCTGTTCTACTACCTGCGGTGGATCGCTGCGGCCTTTCGCGGTCATCGGCAGGCGCCGCCGGGGATCGGGGAGGTGGCGCCGCCGAACGAAGGGCGGCCCTGGTCGGCGCGACTTGCCGTGGTGGCGGCCGCGCTCAGCCTCGTGGTGGGTCTCGCGTCAGGTCTGGTGTGGAGTGTCGTGGCCCGGCCGTAGCCACCGGCGGCGCGGCGGCCGGATCGGGACCGGTGCGGGCCCTGGTCCGGCCAGAAACGGTCGCCGTGCTGCCGGCTGGGAGCGTGTCCATATTGGCCGGTGTACCGGGGCCGCGACAGCCGTAGGAGCTGCCGGGGGAAACTTCCGCCACTCGTCTGATGATCGACTTGTCGGCCGGGCCGTAGCGTCGATGCCATTCACCTCGCACCGGTGCGACTACTGAACGTATTCGC
>NZ_JBEYER010000151.1:0-11719 GCF_040634005.1 Micromonospora sp. NPDC007271 | reverse complement strand
CGATCATGGGCGCGGGGCCACAACCGGCGACCTCAGCCGTGAATGATCGAGGCTAAACGAAGGGCCGAGGCTAGCACTGGGTCTGAACCTCATTTTCGGCGTAGAGGCCGCCGCCCTGCTGACCGGAAAGTAAATTCCCGTTAAACACCAGGCCGTACCACCGGCCCTTGAAGACCTCCAGCGTCATCAGCGGCGGCATCCAGTCGGCGTCGGCCGCCTGCGACAGGCGCCGGATCTCCTGCCCCTGGTAGAACGACCTGTCGACCACCGCCATCAGCTTGCCGCCGGCCTTGAAAAAGTGCATGGACGCCGTCTTCTCGCCGTCGTTCTCCGACCACTCGACCTTGCCGTTGGCGTCTATGATGGTGACGATGTGGCGATTGTTGTCGTTGCAGTCGTACGTCCAGCGGCCCACCAGCGTGGCCGGGTCCAGACTCGGCTGGCCGGCGCTGGGAACCACCCACAGTCGAGCGTGCTCGGCCGCATTCACCTTGTCGCCGAGCGCGTGGAACGCCTCCGAGTAGTAGGCGTTGGTCTGGTCCTCCTTCATGATCGGGAGTACCAGATCCTTCTGCCAGCCGAAGGCCGGCTTCACGTACGCTCCGCTGAAGCACTCCCGCACCATGCCGGTGAAGTCGTACTTGCGGACATCGAATTCGCGCTGCGTGCCCTCGCCGGTCGCCCGCGCGGAGCACATGTCGTTCTTAAGGAGCTCATCCATGACATTGGCGATTTCGACGTAACTGGCCGAGCTTAGCTTGCCGGAATACTTTGGGCCGCCAGCCACCAGGTCCGAAACCACGTTCATGAGCGCCGTCACGGTAGCCTGGAAGGTACCCAGGCCGTAGGCCTCACGGTCAAATTCGGCTGACAGGCTCATGATCTGCTTGGGCTTGACCTGGACCAGGAACGTGCGCTCCTCATAGGGCAGGAGCATGTTCCCCGTGGTCCATTCCAGCTGCTTGAAGTGGCGCGCCTTCGTCGGAACGGAGGTGGCGCTGTTGCCACTGGTGCTGTCGGCGTCACGGACCACGGCGGAAACCCGGAGCGGATAGCGCATCGAATTCACGATCTTCACCACCTGCTTGCCGTTGCTCATGCCGGCACACCACAGCAGACTGTCCTGGGGCAACATTGCCATGTCGAGGCCGGCCTTCGCCTGGGCTTCGTTCTCGCACTTCGGCGCCGGCGCGTCGGTCTTCAGGTCGCCCTGCATGGCGGCAGCCAGCTCGCGCACGAACAGCTCGCGGATGGCCGGCACGTCCGGCTCAAGCAGCTGCCACCGGGCGTACAGGTGCGAGGTCTGCACCTGAACGGTTTTGCGGTCGGCCGACAGGTCGGCCTGGACCAGCTTCCATGGGCCCTTGTCGTTGTCGGTCACCGCCACCAGTACCGTCTTGCCGGTTGCCATCGCCTCCTTGAGGCCAATGGACACGGTAGCGGAGGGCGAGACGTCGGCAGCGGGGCTGAACTCGAGCGCCGACGCCAGCGGCTTGACGCCCTGCAGCTTGGCCGTCACCCTGTCGGTCGTCTTGACCGCCAGCTTCTCCGGTACATTGCCCGTTACGCTGACATCGGCGCCGACCGACTGGTTGGACACCTGGTGCAGCTTCGGCTTGTTGTCGTCCGAAGAGCATCCAGTAGACGCCAGGGCCAGCGCCACAACGGCGGCGGCCAGGCGAACAGTTCGTCGCATTCTGTAGCCTCTTTTCGCTTTTTTCGAGGAACGGTAGTTTTGCCGAGAAAGCTTTAACAGCTAAGTAGGCAATTGTAAATAAGAGAGGTCGGCACCATAATCGTGCCGCCATCGGAATTGGCTTGCTAGCTAGCAGGAGGCGCCAGCATCTCGCCAAGCCTGTGATTGCGGACGATAGAACAGGTCGTATAGACCCTCTGCCGCCAGTTCGACAACATCCGGACCCTGCTTCACGACATGAACGACAAACCCGATGCGGTCGATGCCGTTCACCTGGGACACGACCTTGCCGTAGAGCTCACTGCCGGTGCGATACAGCCGCAGCCGCCAGAGCGCTTCGCCATCCACCCAATCGGCGGTGCCATTGGTGCGGATAGTCAGGAACCGAGGCGTGGCAACCAGAGGGCAGTTGAACTCCCACTGACCGACAAAGCCTCGCAGGTCCAGGCTCTCCTCCCGGCGCAGCGTGATCTGGTACTTCGCGCGACCATTCATGATGTCGAACACGGCGTTGAACGAACTGCGCAGGAACTCCAGCAGCGGACCGAAGGTCATCAGCGGCACGAGTAGGTAACTCTTCCAGCCGAAAGCTTCCTTGATCCACTCATCCTTGAAGCACGCCCCGATCAGCTTGCCGGCATTGAAGTCCTTCGGGTTCGCCGCCGCCAGGCAGTCAGGGATCATGAGTAGCTCATTCACCTTGGCCGCAATTTCGGTGTACCGGCTTACGGTCAGACCCTTTTCCATAGCACTGGCCTTGCCGCGACTGGCGATATTCAGGAGCAGCGTAGCGGTGGTTTCGAGCTGCGCAAAGGTAAACGCCCAACCCGAAAACTCCGCATGCAATTTGCCGTTCTGCGCCGGCTTCAGATCCGCCGGAAAGACGATCTCCTCGAACGGGAAGATGATCGTCTGCTCCCCGGACCCGATTCGAGCCAGCTGCTGGAATTCCAGCACAAAGCCCTTGCGAATCGGATCGCCCAGGCCCGACCGGTCCAGCTGCAGCGGGTAGCGCATCCGGTTGACTACCTTCAGCACCCGCTTGCCATCCTGCATGCCGAAGCACCACATCAGGGCGATCTTCCCCTCGGACGAGATAGAGAAGCCTTCGTCGGCCTTCTTCTTGTCCTGGCACTCGGGCTCATCCGCCTGGGTGGTCAGGTTGCCGCTCAGGCCACCGTAGAAGTCGTCATTAATCGCCTTCACGAGTGCCTGCAGATCCACGACGAGCGGAACCCACCACGACAGGTGCGGGGCCTCCACAAAGGCCGACTTGCGGTCGGGAGATAGCTGGCTTTCCGTCAGCGTCCACGGCCCGGTCGGACTCTCCGCCGTCGCCATCACCACCATCGAGCCGGCGGGTACCGCCTGGTCCAGCTTGAACTCCAGCTTCACTGGAGCCTTCAATGGTCCGTCCGGAGTGAGGTGCTGTACCGGCGCGAGCGGCCTGGTCAGTGGCATCTGCGGTGACTTGGCCGAAGTGTCTGGCGCGGCTTTCATGTCGCGGTGGACCTGGGGGCCCGTCACGAACACGTGCTCGCCGATCTGCCGGGGCTGTGTCACGTTGGTGTACTCAGCCGGTTTGGGGTCGTGCTTGCTCGAGCAGCCGGTCACCCCGATGACAATCGCCATCAGTCCGGCCGCAGAGGCCTTTACGGCGCGTCGCATAGGTGCCCTTCCTTGACATAGCGGATGCCGTGGAAGAAAAGGAGCAGCTCGCGGAGCCCCCATCCTCAACCCAGAGTGCCGACGTGGACACCGACAGCCCATCGGCCGAAGAGTTCGGGGCTCGAGGTCGGACGTGGCAAGCCGAAGCTAAAGGTGGAAAGGCTCGTAGCCGATCCGCCAGCGGGTGCACGACATGAGGTCGACCGAACGGCGTACCCGTTCCGGGCTAAATGCGCCGGCGCGACCAGATGCAACGCCGGACTTCCCGTGTTGATCAAGCCGTGGACCCACTCTCCCTGTTAATCGGGACCTGAATCTGCGGCCGGCTTGGCGAGCCGGTTGGCGTATGCCCGGGGAGCGGGTTGGGAGCTTCGGGACACGATCACCCCGGCAGCGCCTGGAGTCGCAGCTGTGGACCCTGCGCCGGATAACGCGACGACACACGGGCATCGGCCTGCCGACAGGAGGCTGCGTCAGTCGATCAGCTACCGCCGGTCTCGTTATCGAGATTAGGGAGCAGGTTGGGAGCAACCGGCTGTACTGACTGGCGTTGAACGGCGTCCAACGGCACCGAACGGCACTCATCCGCACCCACCACGACCTGCCCATTCTCTCTGGGACTTGGCGGCGGCGTTGCCCGCACCGTCGGGCAACACCGCCGCGCTCTGGCACGTCCCCACCGCAGAGCCCCCGCCCGTGGCCGAGCCGCTCGCCGCCGAATGCAGGACCGCCGGCACCGTGCCGCCGTCGAGCGTGAGCGGTGCCGCGCCGGGCCTACGCTTCGACCGCGAGGCACGGGCGGTGCTGGAGCAGGCGCTACTCGTCGCGCTGGAGGAGCGGGCCGAGCACATCGGCAGCGAGCACCTGCTCGCCGCCCTGTTGCGCACCGGGCCACCCGACGTTGTGGCCTGGCTCGCCGCCGGCGGCGCCACCGCCGAGGCCGTCGAAGCCTTGCTGGCCCGGCTGCGCGGCGGCCCGTGCGTCGAGCGACTCCCGGCCGAGCCATCGAGGGCCGACCGGCGGAATTGGCGGCGGGCGCAGCTCGGGCTCGTCCTGGTCGCCTACTAGGGCGCTTATCGCTGTTGCGATCCTCGCCCGGCGCGAGGGCCGGGCGCAGCCGCCTGGCGGACGGGGAGGGCCTGTACGCGGACAGGCAGTTGCGATCCTCGCCCGGCGCGAGGGCCGGGCGCAGCTCGCGGGCGCGAACGGCATCAAGGCCGAGCAGATCGAGTTGCGATCCTCGCCCGGCGCGAGGGCCGGGCGCAGCTTGCCGGGCACCGGCCAGTCGGCGACGCGGTACAGGTTGCGATCCTCGCCCGGCGCGAGGGCCGGGCGCAGCTAGCTGGGTTTTCGCCGACGAAGCGGCGGGGCTCAGTGTTGCGATCCTCGCCCGGCGCGAGGGCCGGGCGCAGCGGCCTACGAGCAGCAGAGATAGCGACCTGACAATGCACACTCGACTCACTCGTAGTCCGATTTGTCCATCCAATCCATATTTCTTGGCTCGGAAGCTGCCTGTGTTTCCGCGTTCACTTGGGGTTCCTAGATCACAAAGGCTCCCCGTGGGTCGATCACCCGCGGCTTGCCAAGATGTTCACCGTCGTCGAGCGCGCGACCTGGCAGCCGGCAAATCCGGATACAGTCCTGGGTCGCGGCGTTGAGACCTCCTGAAGCGCGGTGACCAAACGCACTTGTCGGTTTCGCGGCAGACCACCTCGAACACCGATCTCTGCTGCTGGAAAATGGTCCCTACGAAGTCATTGAGTTGCCGCAGCGCGCGGCCAGCAGGCCCGGTTAGGCTATGCCCGTCAGGCGGCCAAGTTCACCTCCCAGCCCTGCTGTGCCGACGTACGCCTGACGCCGTGTCGCCTCAACTGTAGATTCTTACGCACCCAATGGTCAGGGGCGAACCCGGACTACGTTCCCGCGCGACCGCGCCCCGGGCCATTACCCAGCGACAGCAGTAGGGATCCGATTTGGTGGTGGCAGGAAGCTGTCCCTGCCACCACCTGCTCAATGGCATCTACCCATGACCTTCTGGCTTTGGTTTGTGGCTGCTAAGCATGCGCACGGTAGTGCTGAGCTTGATCGGTGCGTCGTCGGGGCCTCGGAGGAACGGGTTGATGTAGACGGGGCGGCGCAGCGCTCGGCCCGGTCCGTACGGCTGGTTGCGCCAGTGGCCGGATACCCAAAACCGGCTGGTTTGAGAGTGCGTTGCTTCGCCCGGCGCTGATCCCGTCTTGGGCGATATTGCGGTGCGGCTGGCACGGATGTGCACGATCTGCACCTCGGGCGCGGGTCGGTTCATGCGGGCGTAGGTCTTGCGAACGACCTTGTCGACCTTTACTGCCGTGACTTCGGCGGCCTGTTGCGCAATCAGTAGCCATGTTGCGACCAGCGCTGCCGCTGGGTCGCCAGGCATCACGTGCTGCTCGTGATCCTGGATGGTGCTCATCGGGGCGAGCCAACCCACCTGCTCGCGCAGTCGCTGGAGCGGTTTGCCGTCCAGTCCTCCGCCGACAGTGCGGTAGACGACCAGGTACCAGCCGTCGCGGTTGGCGGTCCAGGACGCTGCGGCGAGTTGCCGACACGTCACAGGCCGCGACCACACGAGCATCCCGTCTGCTGAGGGCATGAGATCGCGGCTGATGGTGACGTCGGGGAGTCTCTCTGAGGCGTGCTCGGCAAGGTCGGTGAAGTCGCTGTCGACCCAGAACAAGCGTGATCGGTCCAATCCGTTGGCGATCTGTTGGCGTGCGTCGGTGGCCGGGAGGGCGACTGGTAGGTCGTCGTTGCCCCGGTAGAATCGGGCGAGCCTGTCGCGCACCTTTGGCAGCTCTCGGGCGGTGATGCCGGTGGCTGGCCAGGCGGTCGTCGTGATGAGCGTGCGTCCTGGGACCCGGGCATTCAGGAATGCCAGCTGCAGTTGCTCGACGTGCTCTCGCGCCTGCGGATGGTTGCCAAGGCCGAGCGCCTGCACTGCGCGGTCGACAACCTTGTCGTTCCTGCCGTCGTCGATGTAGGTCTGGCAGGTTACGCACGCCGCCCATGCATCGCCGAAGTTTTGCACCAGTCCCCCGGCCGTGCCGATGGCGACGGCGGCGACTTCCCCGCCGAGGAGCGTCCACGTCGGGTACGGGTCCCCGCAAAAGTCGCAGGTGCGGCGCACGGTATCGAGCTGGCTGACCGGGACGGGTACTGGCTCGTGTCCGTCGGTGGCGAGTTGGATCGGGTGCACGTAGGTGGGCGGTGTACCGAGGGTGTTCAGTGGAGAGAGGCAGATCTGGCAGGCCATCTCCGTGCGTGCGGCCGTCATGCCGTCGCCTTGTCGATGAGCTGTTGGCGGTCGCGGAGACGGGGTCCTCGACGGTGTCCGGCGGCGGGCATCACCATGCCTGGCTCGTAGACGGCGTGACGGTTCCGGCCGTGGTGTTTGGCGTGGTACATCGCGATGTCGGCGCGGTGCAGGGCTACCTCTGCGAACGCGTCGGTGGCTTCGACGAGTGCCAGGCCGACGCTGGCGGTGACGGTGACCGTGACGGGGTTGCCGTCCACGGTGAGTTCGACGGGCTCGGCGATCATCGTGACGAAGGTGTCGGCGATGCGGGCCCAGTCGCCGGTGCGGACCGGGAGTAGGGCCGCGTATTCGTCGCCGGAGAGCCGCGCGGCGGTGCCACCGTGGAGTGCGGCGACCTCGTTGATGCGGTCGCCGATCTTTATGAGTAGGTCGTCTCCCAGGTCGTGGCCGTAGGTGTCGTTGATCGGCTTGAAGCCATCGAGGTCGACCAGTACGACGATGAGAGGCTGAGCGTTACTGGACTTGGCGATGGTGGCGTGCGCGGCGAGCAGGCCGGCGCGGTTGAGCATGCCGGTGAGCGGGTCGTGGAGCAGTTGCCGCGTGGCGTCGGCGAGTTGGGTACGTAGACGGCGGGTTGTGGGCCAGGCGGTCAGCCTGCCTAGGGTGAACGCGACCATTGCGGTGGCGATCATGATCAGTGGTAGGGACACTGGAGCCCTCCTTTTGTGGAGAACCCGGGACGCGGACGTTGTCGAGGCGCGGCGTCCCGGGTCCTGATGCGACGACGGCCCGCCTTTTGGCGGGCCGTTTTCGTGTCTGTGCCACTCGGTCGGCGGCACGGCTGTGGTTGCCCCTCTGGCGAAGGCGTTCGCGAGACGGTTGGGCGGTTGCCGGTGAATCGAAAGGTGGTGCGGTGAGCGCGATGTGGCCCTTGACGTCGGTGAGACGTCGTTCGTGCTAGCGGCGCCCTGGGCGCGGGGTGGCGCGCGTGGTGGTCAGGCCAGCCCAAGTTCAGGCGCGGGGTAATGACTGGGTCTCATGCTCCGGGGTGGCGGGAGCGCTCCTCGGCCAGTTCGACGATCTTGTCGCGTCGCGCGGCGGGAAGACCGGCGAGCAGGTGCACGTACTGCTGTTCCTGCGCGGTGACGGGCTGGGCGAAAGCGGCCTTGTAGGCCAGGCGGGCGGCCTCGTGTGCGGCCTCGATCGCGCCGCTGTGGTCGTGGGCGACGGCGACCTGACGCAGCTGCTCGGCCGCGGCGAGGGGATCTTGGGACAGGGTGATGTCGTGGATGCGGAAGTTCGCCGGCAGGTCCGCTGCGCCGATTGCGGTGATCAGGCACAGGTTGGCCTGGACCTGGTAGGCGTAGGCCTCGGTGCGGGCCGGGGTTTCACCGCGAGCCCGCATGGCGGCGCGGTCGGCGTTCCAGCGCAGCCGGGCGTCTTCGGCGTGCCTGGCGAGGGCGAGCAGCATCCTGCGAGTGGGATCCACTGTTTGCCTCCTGTTCTTTGGGGTGTTCCGGCTACTGGTGCGAGGGGTTGGTGCGGGCGCTGGCGATGGCCTGTTCGAACGCCGATGGCGGGAGTCCGGCGTGCAGTGCCTGCAGCAGCAGGTCGGCGAGCTGGTATGCGGGGTCGACCTGCAGGGCACGGTTTGCTGCCATGGAGGCCAGGGCGCCGTCACCGCAGCGCCATGCGGCGAGGGCGAGGAGGGTGGCTGGTGCGGGCACGAGCGCCTCCTCGGCGCGGCGGGTGATGTCGGCCCAGAACGTGACGTGCCGGTCGTGCGGTTGGGTGAGGTCTGCGGCAAGGTCCCGCACGGATGGCCGCTTCAGGAGCAGGGTGAGCCACGCCAGCTCGTCGTCGGTGAGCCGTTTTCCGTCGTCGTGCTGTCGCAGCGCGTCGCGGACCGCTTGCGCGCCGGCCTCGTCCACCGCGGCGTCGCCGGCGGCTCTCACCGTCTTCAGGCGGGCGGTCGCCGCCCTGGTGGCGCGGCGTATGCCGTCACGGGCCGGGCCGTCGACGGGGGCGAACCGGGCGGCTACGGCTGCCCGGTCGGGTAGGGCGACGAGGCCGGCGGCGGTGGCCTGCACGGCGACGAGTGAGGTGGGATCGAGCGGGGTTCCCTCCAGTGGGCAGCAGGCGGGGTTGTCGCAGTCGAGGTTGAAGACCCGCGTACCGGTGACTCGCAGCAACGCCCGGACGGGCATGCCGCTGGCGATGAACGCCTCGCCGATGGTGCGCAGCGCCGGGTCGACGTGGTCGGCGTTCCCGTAGCCGGTGAGCATGATGTGGGTGATTGGCTGCTGCCGCCGCACGACCGGGATCAGGTTGGCGGTGAGGTCGAGGAGGTGGCTTGCGGGGGCGCCGGGGGCGGGCAGGTCGCCGCGGGCGGCGAAGACGACCCGGCGGTTGCTGGCGAGCAGGACGATGCTGCCGTCGCCGGGGCGGAAGCGGAGGATGTACGGCACTGCGGTTACCAGGTCGGCTGGGGTACGCACGGTCAGCTTGTTGTCGGGAAACGACATGATGATCTCCACTACGGGTTGAGGTCGGCGGATTGCGGGAGGTCGGCGAGCGGGGACGAGCCGCACGCGCGTCGGCTGGGCGCAGCGCGCCGCTGCGGGAACAGGCGCGCCGATCATCGGATCGGCGCGCCTGATGGTTCAGTCGCTGTCGGGGTCCAGGTACAGGTCGATACCGACGTCCTCGACGCTGGTGGTCACCGTGATCGGGTCGTGGTCGATGCCGGCGAGCGCCCGGGTCAGGTCCGTGCGGGCGAGGGCTTCGGCGGCGCTGGTGGCCTCGGTGGAGGTGGTGTGGCCGCGGAGCCACATGTCGTACTCGTGCCGCCAGGGGATCCGCCAGCGGTCCTGGTCGCATGTGGCGTTCTCGGGGATGGTCCAGCCGTACGCGGTCCACGGCCGTGTCTCGTCGGGGCTGGTGGTGGTGGCCGGGCGCATCGTGTCTCGTGCCGCGTCGCAGGCCTCCCGGGCGGTGCCGGCGCCGACCGGCAGCGTCAGGTCGGCGACCACGGTGATGTGGTGTGCTCGAGGTAGTGGGTCGAGCCCGAGGTCGACGAGGAACCGGTCGACCCGCTGCGCGGTGTGTTGGTAGATGCCGCCGATTTCGTCGTCGACGAGTGCGCTGATCGCGCGGGCGCGGATGGCGCGCCGCAGGTCGGCGAGGGCTTGTACCGCCGCGTCACGTGCGGCCGTTGCGGCGGTGAGGTCGTCGGTGAGTTCGGCCAGCTGTGCCGTGCCGGCCACGGGTTGCGGGGCGGTGTCGATGTCGTCCAGCGCGACGTCGGGGCTGTCGGCGGCCTGCCATGTCAGCCCGGTCAGGGTGATGCCGGCGTCAGCCAGCCCAGGCAGGTGGGCCTCCGTGATCGCGCGTGCGGTGTCGTGCGCGTCGGCCTCACGGGTCGCCGTGACCCAGGTCTGGAGGGTGACCTGCACGGTGATGCGGTACCGCTGGTCGTTGTCGTCTGGTGTCACGTCGATGACGTGTCGCGGGTAGACCGCCATCGCCGGCTGCAGCAGCCGCAGTTCGTCCGGTACGCCGGAGCGGGCCTGCTCGCGGGCCTCGTTGTGGTCGGTGTGCGACCGCGTGTACGACAGCTGGGCACCAGCGGAGATGGTCCAGCGTTGCGGCAGCGGTTCCAGACCGCACGTGGCGAGAGCGTCCTCGCAGCCGGGCCGGCAGATCAGCTTGTTGCGCAGGGCGGCGATGAGCGCGGAACGGGCCTCAACGGCCAGGGCCTGCCGCTGCTGAATGGCGGCGATCGTTTCGGTGTGCAGGGTGCGGATCTGGTCTGTGAGGCTCGTGTCGGTCATCGCTGTGCCGCCCGATTGCTGGTGGCGGCCAGGTGGGTGATCGTGACCAGCTCGGCGCATGACGCCGGCCGAATGGTGGTCAGGTCGTGGGCTCGGCCGGATCTGTCGTTCCCGCCGAGTGCGGTGACACCGCTGAGGAGGGGCGGGGGTGGGGTGTCGTGGCCGGCGAGACGATAGCCGTCTGTCATCGGATGATGACGCATGATTCCTCCTTTGAGGCATGACGAGGAGGCCGCCACCGGGTGGTGGCCGCCTGAAGGGATGGGGGTGCCGTGCCCCGGTCGCGGATATGGCGAGGGGCGGGGGTGGTGGGTGCTGGGGTCTGAGGCTGGCGGGCGGCGGCCGACCGGGAAGGGTGGGCGCGATGCCGTCGCGGACGCGTCAGATCAGCACATAGGAATGAAGGAGAAGAGCCCTCAGGCTATCCGCGTTGCTGCTGGTGTGGCTGGGTCTGTCAGGTCCGGCCGGCTGGCAGAACCTGACAGCCCAGCTCACGCCGTTTGCAGAGTTCTGGGCGGGGGCGGATCCCTACCGGCGAGGACGACAGTAGCGGCCTGTGGCCGTCGGCTCCCGGCAGACGCTGCGGCCTGCCGTGGCGGCGACGGGCTGAGTCCGGGACCGGTGCACCGCCCGCGCCAACAGCAGGGGCGCCGCCAGCGTCAGCGCTGCACCCAGGCGGACACCGATCCGTCCCTCGCCGCCCAGCGTCACGAGCAGCACCGCGATGCCGCCTATAGCGGCCGCGTCGACGGCAGCCTGCGCGGTGAGGGACAGCAGCCGCGCCTGGGGTGATGGAGAGCGGTACGCCCAGACCCGCAGTGCCTGCCCGGCCGACTCGGCGACCATGTACGGCAGCCAGGAGGTGGCCAGGAGGACGGCCGCGCCGAGAAGGATGAACGGGGATTCGGCCAACGCCGCCACCAGGACCGCCAGGGCGCCCACGCCGATCAGCGGGCCGATCCACGGATCTGCCGCCGTCACCAGGTTGTGGACCAGCCGCCACCACATGGCGAGCCACAGTCCCGCCATGGCGCTGACGGCGAAGATCAGGGCAAGGTTGTGGGCAGTGTTCGCAAACGAGTTCACGAGCATGCATGTGCTCAGGAAGACCAACGCGTTGCCGCCGCTGTACGTGTTGCGTGCGGCGAAACGCCGGATTTGCAAGTCCATGTCCGGCCGGCACCTTGCGGGTACGCGACCTCGCGCCGCCGCCGTTGGCCTTCGCCG
>NZ_JBEYER010000150.1:0-12207 GCF_040634005.1 Micromonospora sp. NPDC007271 | reverse complement strand
CCGGGCGATCTCCAGCCGGCGCTGCTCGCCGTACGAGAGATTGCGGGCCGTCTCGCCCGGCCGGGCCGTACGGCGACACCTGTCCCTTCGGGACCGGTCGCCCGACGTCCGCGTTGGACGTGCCCTTGTTGCGCGGATGACCGCCCACCTGGAAACCCTCGCGGCTGTCCTGGCTGGTCGCGCCCTTGTCGTTGCGGCGTAGCTCCTCCTGCTGCGGCTTGACCACAGGTCTCTCCTTCCCAGTGGGAGCGCACGGCGTGGGCCGCGCACCTCACGGGGTACCCGCCCCCGCCGGGCGCATTCCGGGACGGTCGGGCGTCTGGCCGGACCGCCGGCGGGTATCCAGACCGGATGCCGAACGATCGGAACGTGGCGCGCGCGCTGCTGGACCGGCAGGGCCGCACGTACGCCGAGGAGGCCGGGATCAGCCTCGCCGACCGGCCCGGGCCGCTCTACCAGCTACTGGTGCTCACCACGTTGCTGAGCACCCGGATCCGGGCCGGGGTGGCGCTCGCGGCGGCCCGGGAACTCTTCGCCGCCGGCTACCGCACCCCGCGGGCGATGGAGGCGGCGAGCTGGCAGGACCGGGTGGACGCGCTCGGCCGTGGCCACTACCGGCGGTACGACGAGCGCACGGCGACCATGCTGGGCACCGGCGCGCAGCTCTGCCTGGACCGGTGGCACGGCGACCTGCGCCGGCTGCACCGCGAGGCCGACGGCGACCGGACGGCCCTGCGTCGGCTGTTGACCCAGTTCCCCGGCATCGGCCCCACCGGGGCGGACATCTTCCTCCGCGAGGTGCAGACGATCTGGCCCGACGTACGCCCGTACGCCGACCGCCGGGCCCTCGCCGGGGCGCGGCGGCTGGGCCTGCCGGCGAACCCCGGCGGCCTCGCCGGGCTGGTGGGCGAGGCCGACTTCGGACGGCTCGCGTCGGCGCTGGTGCGGGTGTCGCTCGGCCAGGAGTCGGTGGGCGAGGTCAAAACCGCCGCGGCCCGCTGAACCGCCCCGGGCGGCGCTCGGCGGCCGGGTCGGGCGGGACGGCCCGGACCGGGTCGGGCGTCACTTCGCCGCGGGCCGGGTCAGGTGCCAGACGAGTCCCGCCACCAGCAGCGCGAGCAGCACGACGCCGCCGGAGACGCCGCTGTCCTGCCCGCCGCCGCTGCGGTGCCCGGTCACGCCGAAGTAGATCACCGCGAGCCCGGCGAGCACCGCGATGAACGTGCGCAATCCTCGGTCCCTCACGTCCCGGACGGTACGTCCGGTCGTCACCGGTTCGTGCCGCTTCGGCCGCACGTTCCCCCGTCCGGGGCCCCGGCCTCACGGCTCACCGCTCCGGGCAGCCCGCGGCCGGCCCGCGCAGGCGTACCCGGCGGATCGCCCGGTCGGCCACCTCGACCACCTCGATGGTGAGGCCGGGCAGCTGGACCCGCTCCCCCGGGCCGGTGGGCAGCCGGCCCAGCCCGGCCAGGACCAGCCCGGCGACCGTGGCGTACTCGCGCGACAGCGGGAAGGTCAGCCGGACGCCGGCGTCGGGCAGGTCGTGCAGTGGGAAGTCGCCGGGCAGCAGCAGCGCGCCGTCCGGCTCCCGGACCGCCCGGCGCACGTACCGATCGGTCTCGTCGTACACCTCGCCGACGACCTCCTCGAGCAGGTCCTCCATGGTGACCAGGCCGTCGATCCCGCCGTACTCGTCGACCACGAGGGCCATCTGCTCATGGCGTTGCCGTAGCTGACGGATCGCGTCGGCGACCGGCAGAGTGCCCGGCAGCAGCAGCGGCGGCCGGGACCGCTCCCCGGCGGTGACGCCGTCGCCGTCCACCAGGTCGCGGATGTGCACCACCCCGCACACGTCGTCCAACCCGCCCGGGCCGGTCACCGGCGCGCGGGTTCGCCCGGTGTCGGCGAGCCGGCGCATCGCCTCCACGGCCGGCATGCTCGCCGGCAGGACGGTCACGTCGCGGCGCGAGACGAGGATCTCGCGCAGGTTGCGGCCGGCGATCTCGAACGCCCCGGCCAGGATCTCCCGCTGCTGCGCCGACAGCCCACGCTGGCTGACCAGCATCTCCCGCAGCTCCTCCTCGGTCACCTCCGGCCGACTGGCCCGCGGATCCCCGCCGGCGAGCCGGACCAGCAGGTCGGTGGCGCGGCCCAGCAGCCACACCGCCGGCCGGGACAGCCCGGCCAGCAGGTCCAGCGGCGCGGCGGCGATGAGCGCCCAGCGCTCCGCCGTCTGCATCGCCAGCCGCTTCGGAACCAGCTCGCCGACGACCAGCGTGACGAAGGTCAGCACGACCGTCACCAGCAGCACCGCGGCCGGATGCGCGGCCCGGCCGAGGAAGCCCAGCAGGTCGACCAGCGGCTGCGCCAGGGCCACCGCGGCAGCTGCCGAGGCGAGGAACCCGGCGAGGGTGATACCGAGCTGGGTGGTGGCCAGGTAGCGGTTCGGCTCCCGGGTCAACCGGAGCAGCCGCGCCCCGGCCCGCCCGGACCGGCCCAGCCGGCGCAGCTGGCTCTCACGCAGCGTCACCAGGGCCATCTCGCTGCCGGCCAACGTCGCGTTGATCAGCACCAGGACCAGTACGAGGATGAGCTGCCCGGCCATCCGTACCCCCTCTCGGCCCGACGGTCAGTCCGGCTCCAGGTCGTCCAGGGAGATCTTGTGGGTCATCAGCCACCGGGCCAGCGCGGCCATTCCGAACAGCCACAGCGGCGCCGACTCGGTGGTGCCGTTCGTGGCGAAGACCGCGAACCGCAGGTCCGGCGCCCGGTACGCCTCGATCCGCCACTTGTGGTTCTTGTCCCGCCAGACCGCCGAAGGGTCCATGGCGTCACGGTAGGTGACGCGAGGCCGTCACCGGTGCCGCTTGGCCCACGTCCGCGGGCTCAGCTCGGCGGCGACACCACCTCGCGGGCGTCGTCGGGCAGCCGACGTGTGGCGCCGCGCCGGTCCAGCAGCTCCAGCAGCGGCACCGCCACCCGGCGGGTGGTGTCGAGGGCCTGCCGGGCGGCGCTGAGGGTGAACGGCTGCGGCAGCCGGGCCAGCACCCGCACCGCGTCGTCGAGGACGCCGGGCAGCAGCACCACGTTCTCGGCCAGCTTCAGCAGGGCGCCCGCCCGCACGGCCGCACCGATCTCCCGCGGCCCGAGGCCGAGGTCGGCGAGGCGGTGCGCCTCGGGCGCCTGGAACGGACGGTCGCCGTACTCGGCACGCAGCCGCTCGACCGCGCGGACCACCGGTCGGGGCAGCGTGTCGGCCACGGCGGCGGTGACCCGGCCGGCGTGCAGCCGCAGTGGTGGCCGCAGCAGCGCCGCCACGAGGGCCCGATCGGGCACGTCGAGACGCTGGCGCAGCACCTCGACCGGCGCGCCGGCCTCCAGTGGATGGGCGCGGGCGTACCGGGCGACCTCCTCGCCGAGACGTACGCCCAGGGCCCGCCAGTGCTCCGGGTCGACCAGCCAGTCCCCGGCAACCGGGGCGGCGGTGGCCGGCACCCCCATCCGGGTCAGGTCACCGGCCCGGACCAGACGCCGACGGCGCAGTTCCCCGGCCAGGTCGGGCCGGCCGTCCAGCCCGGCCAGGACGGCCGCCCGGGCCGCGGCGGCGCCGCGCCGGCGCAGCGGCGGCGGATCCACGTCCAGCACGGTCACCCCGCCGGCGACGTGGTGCCGGCCAGGGTCCCGCAGCAGCGCCCGGTCCCCGATCAGCAGCGGCAGCGGACGGGCCAGCCGCAGCCGGACGGTGTCCGGACCGAGCGGGCGTACCCGGGCGGGCACGGCGGCGGAGCCGACGTGCAGCGTGAGGCTGGCCGGCAGATCGGCGGCCGGGTCGCCGGCGAGCCGCACGTCCAGCAGGTCGGTGCGGCGTAACCGCCCCGGACTCAGCAGCGCGTCGCCACGGGCGACCCGGTCGCGGGACACCCCGCGCAGGTTCACCGCGACCCGGGCCACCGCGTCGACCCGGTCCCGGGCCGCGTTCAGCGAGTGCAGGCCGCGGACCCGGACGGGTTCCCCGGTGGCGGCGAGTTCGAGCTGGTCACCGACGCGCAGCCGGCCGGCGCCGAGGGTGCCGGTGACCACCGTGCCGCTGCCCCGGATGGTGAACGAGCGGTCCACCCAGAGCCGGACCGGGTCGTCGAGCACCGGGGCGGGCAACCGGGCGACCATGCGGTCCAGGGCGGCCCGCAGCTCCGGCAGGCCGACGCCGGTGACGGCGCTGACCGCCACCGCCTCCACCTCGCCCAACGAGGTGGCGGCGATCTCCTTGCGCGCCCGAGCCAGGGCGGGCCCCGGGTCGGCCAGGTCGGCGCGGGTCACCGCCAGCAGGCCGGACGACACCCCCAGCGCGTCCAGCGCGGCCAGGTGCTCGGCGGACTGGGGCATCCAGCCCTCGTCGGCGCCGACGACGACCAGCGCGGCCGGCACCGGGCCGACGCCGGCGAGCATGTTCGGCACGAACCGCTCGTGCCCGGGCACGTCGACGAAGGCGATGGTCCCGCCGGAGGGCAGGGCGGTCCAGGCGAAGCCGAGGTCGATGGTCATGCCCCGGCGGCGTTCCTCCGCCCACCGGTCGGGTTCCATCCCGGTCAGTGCCCGGACCAGGGTGGACTTGCCGTGGTCGACGTGCCCGGCGGTGGCGACGACCCACATGCTCAGTCGCCCGCCCGCAGGATCGCCGCGCGGACGGTGTCGTCGGCGTCGGCCGGCACGCACCGCAGGTCGAGCAGGAGCCGGCCGCGCAGCACCCGGCCGAGGACCGGCGGCTCACCGGTGCGCAGCGGCTCGGCGTACCGCTCGGGCAGGCTCAGCGCCCACGAGTCGAGCTCCAGCCCGGGAGCGCCACCGCCGCCGACCACCGCGGCGCTCGGCACCACCTCGGCCTTGCAGCCGTCCTCGCCGAGCCGGTCGCGTAGCCGTTCGGCACGCTCGCGCAGGACGGCGGGGTCGGCGTGCAACGCCTCGCGGGTGGGGGTGATCGGGGCGTGCAGGGTGGCGGCGAGCGCGGCGAGGGTGAGCTTGTCCACCCGCAGCGCCCGGGCCAGGGGGTGCCGGCGCAGCCGGTCGACCAGGTCGGCCGTGCCGAGCAGCAGGCCGGCCTGTGGGCCGCCGAGCAGCTTGTCGCCACTGGCGGTGACCAGGTGGGCGCCGGCGCGCAGGGTGCTGGCGGCGTCCGGCTCGTCGGGCAGCAGCGGGTCGGGGGCGAGCAGCCCGGAGCCGATGTCGGCGACCACGGGCACGCCGAGGGTGGCCAGCGCCCGCACCGGCACGGCCGAGGTGAAGCCGGTGACCACGAAGTTCGACGGGTGCACCTTCAGCACGAACCCGGTGCGAGGGCTGAGCGCGGCGGCGTAGTCGGCGAGCGTGGTGCGGTTGGTGGTGCCCACCTCGCGCAGCCGGGCGCCGGTGCTCTCCAGCAGGTCGGGCAGGCGGAAACCGTCGCCGATCTCGACCAGTTCGCCGCGGCTGACCACGATCTCCCGGTCGGTGGCGAGGGCGGTGGCGGCGAGCACCAGGGCGCCGGCGCCGTTGTTGACCACGTGCACGGCCGGCGCGTCGGGCACGGCGGTGCCCAGGGCGTCGAGGGCCTCCCGGCCGCGCCGGGCCCGCCGCCCGGTCCGCAGGTCCAGCTCCACGTCGGTGTGCCCGGCGGCGGCGACGAGGGCCGAGACGGCGGCGGCGGAGAGCGGGGCGCGACCGAGATTGGTGTGCAGCACGACGCCGGTGGCGTTGAGCACCGCCCGGGGCGCCGGCGCGGGCAGTTCGGCCAGCGCCGCGTCGCGTACCGCCTCGGGGGCGAGCTCGCCGCGGCGGGCGCGCTGCTGGGCCCGGACGATCGCGGCCTTGACCCGGTCACGGCCGAGCACGCCCGCGGCGGCGGCGAGGGCCGGGTCGGCGAGCAACGCATCGGTGCGCGGCACGCGCCGCCGCGGATCGGCGTCAGGCATGGGATCATCCCCCTGGCATCCGTCGCGGAGACGGAATCCCCCCTGGTTGCCTCGCAGAGGCAGTGGCCCTTGGCTGCTTGGCGGAGACGGACGGGAATCGAACCCGCCTGGCCCGGGTCCCGGACCACACCGGTTTTGAAGACCGGGAGGGGCACCAGCCGCCTGAACGCCTCCACCGAGCACTTAACCACATGCGATCTCCGTTCGCTCCCGCAGGGGCAAACGGCACTGGTTAGGGTTTGGGCTACTCCCCGATCGGGCCGGCGCCCGGCTCGTTGGCGTCCTCCGCCGGGCGCTCGCGGCGCCGGACCCGCTCGCGCTGCGGCACCACCGTGTACTTCGGATCCCGTGCCGAGACGACCCCGCCGCGGAAGATGCCGAACCGGGTGCAGACGGACGCGGCGAGCAGCGCCCCGCCGGCGACGGCGGACAGCACGCGGCTGCGCCGACCGACCAGCGCGCCGACCACCCCGGCGGCGGTCAACGCCCGGCCGGCGCGCAACAGCCTGCCGGCGGTGCCCGTCGCGTAGGGCTCGCTGTACAGGCCGAGGCGGTGTTCCACCCGGTGTGCGCCCCACAGCTCCAGGGCCGCGCCGGCGACGGCGAGCCGCCGGGCCGGGCCGGCCTGCCCGGTGGGCGCGGCCAGCAGGCCCAGGCCCGCGCCGCTGGCCAGGGCGCTGCCCGCGAAGATGGCCGGTAGCTCCGGGTACGCCTCGTGCCAGGACGGCACCGCCGTGTCGGCCAGCAGCACCGCGGTGTACGTGGCCAGGGCCGGGGCGGTCACGGCGGCGACCAGCCCGGCGGCGTGCCCGGCCGGGGGCAGCAGCCGACGGCCGAGGCCGAGCAGACCGCGCTCGGGCAGCCAGGGGGCGGCCTCGGCGACCGCGGCGACCCCGGCGGCCGGCCCGAAGGCGGTGAGGATCCAGGTGCCCACGGACATCGGCGAGGTCAGCTTCGCCACCCGCAGCATGTGGTGGAAGCGGCTCGGCCGGCCGAGGTCGTTGACGAGGAAGTACGCGCTGGCGGTGACCGCGGCCAGGGAGGTGACCCGGCCGGCCCGGCGCAGCGCCGGCCGCCCGGTGAGCTGCCCACCAGCGGCGAGCAGCGACGACCCGGCCGCGAGCCCCCCGGTGAACAGGTACGCGGCGATGTCCCACTTCCACACGGGTGGTTTGAGGACGGGCCGGCCGTAGTAGGAGGTGAACTCGGCCGGTGGCACGTTCACCGGCTCCCCACCGCCCCGGCGCCCCCGCCGGCGTGCCGGCCCGGCGTCGCGGGGCGGGTGCGGGGCCGGCCCGCCGGGGCGTTGCGGCCCCTCGGCGGCCAGCCGCTCCCGGAATCGGCGGAAAAGGGCGCCGACCGGGGCGCGGTCCGGACTCACCTGTTACCTCCGGAGGTTGCCCCGGCCTTCAGGCCGGGGAGGAATTCGGACTCCATCAGGAGCGGCCCGGCGAAGCCGGGGCGGTCCGAGAACGGCCCGGCGTAGGCCGGACCGGCCGCAAGGCCGATGGGAATCCCCCTCCTTCCCGAGGGGGAGGAAGTCAAGAGGAACCTCCGACGAACGCGGCGACGGCGGCCGCCGCCATGGCCAGGGCCATCAGCCCGGCCCGCTTCCACATCTTCGGCAGATCCCGGGTGGCGACCACCGGGTCCGGTGGCAGGCCGTACACCTCGGGCTCGTCGAGCAGCAGGAAGAACGCCCCGTCCCCGCCGACGCCGTCGGTCGGGTCGTGGCCGTAGAGGCGGGCCTCCGGGACCCCCCGCTCGTGCAGGGTGGCGACCCGCTGGGCGGCGCGTTCGCGCAGCTCGTCGAGGGGGCCGAACTGGATCGACTCGGTCGGGCAGGCCTGCGCGCAGGCCGGGGTCATGCCGGCGCCGAGGCGGTCGTAGCAGAGGGTGCACTTCCACGCCCGGCCGTCGCCCTTGCGCTGGTCGATGACGCCGTACGGGCAGGCGGAGATGCAGTAGCCGCAGCCGTTGCAGATGTCCTCCTGCACCACGACCGTGCCGAACTCGGTGCGGAACAGCGCGCCCGTGGGGCAGACGTCCAGGCAGGCCGCGTGGGTGCAGTGCTTGCACACGTCCGACATCATTAGCCAGCGGAAGTCGGTGCGGGACTCCGCGCCGGTGGCTCGCCCGGGTGGCTGGGAGCCGGGCATGCCGAGGAACTCCGGGCCGGCGGCCATCCGGGCGGCGGCCTCCGGCTGCCCGGGGGGCACGCCGGGATCGGTGCCGGTCTCGTTCGCCGTGCCGGCCGCCGTGGCGGCGCTCGCCGGGCTGGCCGCCGGGCCGGTCGGGTTTCCGGCGAAGGGCGGGGTGCGGTGGCCGGCCGGGCGGGGTTGCTCGATGAACGCGACGTGCCGCCACGAGTTGGCGGTCAGCGCCCCGGTGTTGTCGTACGACATGCCGAGCAGGTCGAAGCCGGAGGCGGGAACGTCGTTCCACTCCTTGCAGGCGACCTCGCACGCCTTGCAGCCGATGCAGACGCTGGTGTCGGTGAAGAAGCCCATCCGGGGTGGCGCGTCGGTCCACCCGGCGTCGGGGGCGGGGTCGAGCGGCCCGTAGAGGCTGTTCCCCTCCAGCAGCGTCATTCGTGGCTCCCGTCCGCGGCGGCCTCGGTGGTGACGATCGGGGTCCGGTGCTCCCGGGTCAGCCCGGCGCGCCGCTGGTACTCGCCGACCAGTTCGAGCAGGGCCGGCCCGGTGGGCCGCCGGCCGGGCCGGATGTCACAGGTGCCGACCTTGCTCTCCTGGATCAGCACGTTCGGGTCCAGGGTGATCCCGAACAGGTCGTTGACCGAGTCGCCGGTCACCAACCCCTCCCGGCCGAAGTGGTACGGCAGCCAGACCTGGTGGATCAGTCGCCCCTCCACCCGCAGCGGGGTCAGCCGGTCGGTCACCAGCACCTTGGCCTCGATCGCCGCGCGGCCGGTGATCAGGTGGGCCCAACCCAGGTGCGCCAGCCCGACCTGCGCGGCCAGCTCCGGCGACACCTCCACGAACAGCTCCGGCTGCAGCTCCGACAGCGGCCGGACGAAGCGACTCATGCCGCCGGCGGTGTGGTGCTCGGTGAGCCGGCTGACCGTGAAGACGTACGGGAAGACCTCACTGTGCTGCTCCGGTGGGCTCGGGTTCATCCGGTTCACCGGGTGCGGGTAGACCTTGCGGGTCGGATTCGCCTGCTGGCCGTACATCGGGTTGCGCATCGGTGACTCGGCGGGCTCGTAGTGCGTCGGCAGCGGCCCGTCGAGGACCCCGCTCGGCGCGTAGAGCCAGCCCTTGCCGTCGCCCTGCATGACGAACGCGTCGTCACCGGCCAGCGCGTCGCTGCCCGAGGCGCCCTCGGGCGGCCGGTACGTCGGCGGCTTCGTCTTCTCGAAGTCGGGCACGTCGTACCCGGTCCACTCACCCTTGTCGGCGTCCCACCAGACGTACTTCTTGCGCTCGCTCCACGGCCGCCCCTGCGGGTCGGCGGAGGCGCGGTTGTAGAGGGTGCGCCGGTTGGCGGGCCAGGCCCAGCCCCACTCGGCGGCGACCCAGTCCTGCTCGTGCCGGGGCTTACGCCGGGCGGCCTGGTTCACCCCGTCGGCGAAGACGCCGGAGTAGATCCAGCAGCCGATGGCGGTCGAGCCGTCGTCGCGGGCCTCAGCGAACCCGCCGAGCAGGCGGCCGGTACGCACGTCGAAACCGTTGATCTCGCGCAACACCGCCTCGGCGCTCGGCTCCGCCTCCGGCCCGTGCGTCGGGTAGTCCCACGCGAGGTCCAGCAGCGCCCGGTCGCGCGGCTTGTCGGAGCCGGCCAGCTTCTCCCGCAGCCTGCGCCCGAGGTGGTAGAAGAACCACAGCTCGGAGCGGCAGTCGCCCGGCGGATCCACGGCCTTCTCCCGCCACTGCAGCAACCGCTGCGTCTGGGTGAAGGTGCCCTCCTTCTCCACGTGCGAGGCGGCGGGCAGGAAGAAGACCTCGGTACGGCACTCCTCCGGCACGATCTCGCCGGTCTCCACCTCCGGGCTGTTCTGCCAGAACGTGGCGCTCTCGATCATGAACAGGTCGCGGACGACCAGCCAGTCGAGGTTGGCCATACCCAGGCGCTGGGCCCGGCCGTGCGCGGAGCCGACGGCCGGGTTCTGGCCGAGCAGGAAGTAGCCCTTCACCTTGCCGTCGATCATGTTCAGCACCTGCTGGTACGTCCCGTGGTCGCCGGTCATCCGGGGCAGGTAGCCGTAGCAGAAGTCGTTCTCCGGGGTCGCCGCGTCCCCCCAGTACGCCTTGAGCAGGCTCGCCGCGAAGGCCCGTGCGTCGGCCCACACGCCCTTCTGCCCGGGGCGGCGGATGCTGTTCACCCACTCGTCGAAGGTCGGATGGTCGGCGTGGTGCGGCATCGGCAGGTAGCCGGGCAGCAGGTTGAACAGGGTCGGGATGTCGGTGGAGCCCTGGATGCTGGCGTGCCCGCGCAGCGCCAGGACGCCGCCGCCCGGCCGGCCGACGTTGCCCAGCAGCAGCTGGATGATCGCCCCGGTGCGGATGTACTGCACGCCGACGCTGTGCTGGGTCCAGCCCACCGAGTAGACCAGCGCGCCGGTACGCTCCCGGCCCGAATTCTCCGTCCAGGCCCGGGCCAGCTCCAGGAACTTCTCCTGCGGGACACCGCAGACCCGCTCGACCATCTCCGGGGTGTAGCGGGCGAAGTGCCGCTTGAGGATCTGGTAGACGCAGCGCGGGTGCCGCAGCGTCTCGTCCCGCTCGGTCTGGCCGGGCACCGGCATACCGTGCGACTCGTGCCGCAGCCCGGCCGCGCTGTCCCGCTCCGTGCCGGTGTCCGCGGCGCCGCCGTCGCCTTCATGCCCCGCGTACTGCCAGCTCTTCTGGTTGTACGCCTGGGTCTCCGGATTGAAGCCGGAGAAGAAGCCGTCCAGCTCCTCCGTGTCGGCGAACTGCTCGCTGACGATGGTCGCCGCGTTGGTGTACGCCAGCACGTACTCCCGGAAGTCCAGCTCGTTCTCCAGGATGTACCGCACCACGCCGCCGAGCAGCGCGATGTCCGTGCCCGCCCGGATCGGCAGGTACGTGTCGGCGAGCGCGCTGGTACGGGTGAACCGCGGGTCGATGTGGAAGACCTTCGTGCCGCGCCTCTTGGCCTCCATCACCCACTGGAACCCCACCGGGTGCGCCTCGGCCATGTTCGAGCCCTGGATGATGATGACGTCAGCGTTGGCGAGGTTCTGCTGGAAGTCCGTCGCGCCGCCGCGCCCGAAGCTGGTCCCCAGACCGGGGACGGTGGCGGAGTGTCAAATCCGAGCCTGATTCTCGATCTGGAGTGCCCCCATCGCCGTGAACAGCTTCTTGATGAGGTAGTTCTCCTCGTTGTCCAGGGTCGCCCCGCCCAGGCTGGAGATGCCCAGCGTGCGGTTCAGCGGCCGGCCCTCGTCGTCGACGTCCTCCCAGGTCTCGTCGCGCGCGGCGAGGACCCGGTCGGCGATCATGTCGAGCGCGACGTCGAGATCCAGGTCCTCCCACTCGGTCCCGTACGGCCGGCGGTAGCGGACCTTGGTCTGCCGCAGTGGGCTGGTCACCAGGCTTCTGCTCGCCGAACCCTTCGGGCAGAGCCGGCCACGGGAGATCGGGCTGTCCGGGTCGCCCTCGATCTGGGTGACCCGCCCGTCCTTGACGTACACCCGCTGCCCGCAGCCCACGGCGCAGTACGGGCAGACCGAGCGGGCCATGCTGTCGGCGGTCTCGGTGCGCGCGGTCAGGTCCGCCGACCGGGCCGACTGGGCCGCGGCGCCCCGGCCCAGCGGGTCGGTGCCGGTGAGTTGCCGGTAGACCGGCCACCCCTCGATGAAGGTCTTCAAGCCCACGAAAACACCTCCTCCCCCGCTGGCGGAAGCTGACCTTCTGAACCATAGGCCAGCCGCCGGGGGCCCGCGACTCAAGTCGCGGACCATTTTCGGCGAATGCCGGGGTGGGCAAACAGCGGCGCCCCGACCGGTTGGCCGGGGCGCCGCTGGGCGTCGGCGTGCAGGTCGCCTCTCGGCGAGTGGCGCGACGCGGCTCCAGCCGGACGGTATTCCGCGAAGGCAAATTGGGTGAGGCCCGGGGACACTGGACACACCGACGCTCTGCACAACGGTACGAGGCGGTCCCTTCTTCCGCTCGTTTCGGTGACGGCGGTCACGGGGGTGGTTGGGCTTGGTGGCTGGTTGCTGTTGTGGCTGGTTGCTGTTCGGGCTGGGGGCGAGGGTGACCGGCTCCGGGCGGTCAGG
>NZ_JBEYER010000149.1:0-12419 GCF_040634005.1 Micromonospora sp. NPDC007271 | reverse complement strand
GGACTGGCCAGCGCGGCGAGCACATCCCGTTCCAGGCGGGTCAGTGGGAGGACGCGGCCGGCCCAGCTGACCTGTTGCCGCTGCTGGTCCAGCACCAGCCGTCCCAGCGCCACCGCGCCCGTTCCGGCGGCGGAGGCGGTCGGGTCGTCGAACAGTACGGCGCGGACCGCCTGCAGGTCGGGAAACATCAGTACGACACCGTGGCCACTCATGAGGCGAGCCACCTGGGCCCGCTTGCTGCGGCTGGCGGTCACACACAGTATGACCGGCTGTTCGTCAAAGTCCCCCGCCGGGCTGCTCATGGGAGAAGGAAAGCAACTTGCAGATCGTCGGTCAATATCAGGCCGTTGTCTATTCAAACCTCCAGCTCAATGTTGAGCCGATTTTGACCTATTCCTGCCCCATCCCCGGGCTTGAGGGGGGATCGAAGTGCGTCGACGATGATCGCGGGCAGCCGCTTACCAGCGGTTTCCCCGTCCTACACCCTCGGTGACCAACTTCTTGGTCGCCGTCAGCTAGGAGGTCGTCGCCAGATGCGCAATTCGCGAAGAGGACTGCGGAGAGCGGGGCCGGTCGCGGTCGTGGCCGCCGCCGCTCTGCTCCTTGGTGCCCTACCAGCGGCCGCCCGCCCCGTCGACCCGGAACCCGCCGCACCCGCGCCGGCAGCCGCGAGGGCTGAAGTGCGCCAAGCCGCCAAACACGACCTTTCCCAAAAACTGCGCGACGTCGCTCCAAAGGGCAAGAGCGGGCCGGGATCGAAAGCTGCGGCGCAGCCAGCTCGGTCGCTGGACCGGCAAATGGTCGACACCGCCGCCAAGGCGGGCAGCGACGCCGTGCAGCGCGGCTTCACCGCCACCCAGGTACCTGAGTTCACCGCCAATTTCGAGGGCGTCGGCAACCTCGACGGCGTACTGCCCCCGGACACCAACGGCGACGTGGGGCCCAACCACTACGTGCAGATGGTGAACCTGCACTACGCCGTCTACAGCAAGACCGGCAACCTGCTGCTCGGGCCGCTGCCCGCCAACGCGATCTGGTCCGGCTTCGGCGGGCCCTGCGAGACCCGCAACGACGGCGACCCCATCGTCCTCTACGACGAGAGCGCCGACCGGTGGATGGTCACCCAGTTCGCCCTGCCCGGCGGAGCGTCCGGCAACCACCAGTGCATGGCGATCTCCCAGACCCCGGACCCGACCGGCGCCTACTACCGGTACGACTTCCTGTACCACCAGACCCGGATGAACGACTACCCCAAGTACGGGATCTGGCCGGACGCCTACTACATGACGACCAACGAGTTCGCGCCGTCGTTCGTCGGTGCGGGGGCGGTGGCGTTCGAGCGGGAGAAGATGCTGGCCGGTCAGCCGGCCCGGATGGTCTACTTCCACCTCGGACCGGACTTCGGCGGCCTGCTGCCCGCTGACGCCGAGGGTTCCGCCCCGCCTGCCGGGGCGCCGAACCCGTTCGTCATGTTCGACGACGACGCGTGGGGCATCTCGCCGACTGACCGGCTGCTGATGTGGGACTTCAAGGTCGACTGGGCGAATCCCGCGAGCTCCACGTTCGGCAACAACCTCGCGCCGAGCCGCTTCCTGGAGACCGCACCGTTCGACTCGAACATGTGCAACTACGCCCGTACCTGCGTCCCCCAGCAGGGCACCTCGGCGCGGTTGGACGCCATCTCCGACCGGTTGATGTACCGGGCGGCGTACCGCAACTTCGGCGACCACGCCTCGATGGTGCTGAACCACACGGTGGACGCCGACGGCACCGACCACGCCGGCGTGCGCTGGTACGAGCTGCAGAGCACGTCGCCCACCAACTGGCGGATCAACCAGCAGGGCACCTACGCCCCTGACGGCGAGCACCGCTGGATGGCCAGCGGCGCGATCGACGTCTCCGGCAACATCGCCTTCGGCTACTCGGCGTCGGGCCCCACGTCTTACCCGTCGATCCGGATGGCCGGCCGGCTCGCCGGCGACCCGCTGGGTCAGCTGGGGCAGAGCGAGCGCACGCTGATCGCCGGCAAGGGGGCGCAGACCCACTCGGCGGCCCGCTGGGGTGACTACAGCTCGATGTCGGTGGACCCGACCGACGGCTGCACGTTCTGGTTCACCTCCGAGTACATGGCCACCACCAGCTCCGCCTCGTGGCAGACCCGGGTCGGCGCGATGAAGTTCCCCAACTGCGTCGCCGGGCCGCGCGGCGAGGTGACCGGCAAGGTCACCAAGTCCGGTGGCGCGCCGATCGCCGGCGCCTCGGTTCACGTCGGGAACAGCGGCACCGTCACCGACGACCAGGGCGGCTACAAGCTCACCCTGCCGGCCGGGCAGCACGAGCTGACCGCGTCGGCGTTCGGCTACGCGTCGAAGTCCCAGACGGTCACCGTCACCGACGGCGGCACGGTCGCGGCGAGCTTCACCCTCGACGCCGTGCCGACGCGCAAGGTCGCCGGTGTGGTGAAGGACGGCTCCGGCCACGGCTGGCCGTTGTACGCGCGCATCGACGTGGCCGGCCGGCCGGGCGGCCCACTGTTCACCGACCCGGTCACCGGCGCGTACTCGATCGACCTGCCGACCGGCGAGTACGGGCTCACCGTCAAGGCGATGTACCCGGCCTACCAGCAGGGCAACGCGCAGATCACCGTCGGTGACAGCGACCAGGTGAAGAACTTCGACCTCGCCGTCGAGAACACCTGCACCGCCGCCGGCTACAAGTTCAACTACAGCGCTCCGCTGCTCACCGAGCAGTTCGAGTCGGGGACGACCCCGGAGGGCTGGGAGGTGGTCAACCTCACCGCCAACGGCGGCTGGGCGTTCACCGACCCGAAGAACCGGGGCAACCTCACCGGCGGCACCGGCAAGTACGCGATCGTGGACACCGATGCGGCGGGTTCCGGCAAGCCTGTCGACTCCGCCCTGATCAGCCCGTCGCTGGACCTGACCACCGTGCCGTCGCCGGTGCTGCGGTTCAACAGCGACTACCGGGCGCTCAACGGTTTCGCCGACGTCGATGTCAGTGTCGATGGCGGCGCCACCTGGGTGACGGCGTCCCACTGGACCACCACCAGTCGGCGCGGCCCGGTCCTCGAGGAAGTGCTGCTCCCGCAGGCCGGCGGGAAGGCCAACGTGCGGCTCCGCTTCCACCACTCGGCCACCTGGGCCTGGTGGTGGGAGATCGACAACGTCTCCATCGTGAACCGGGGCTGCGACCCGATCCCCGGCGGGCTCGTGCTCGGCCGGGTACTCGACGGCAACACCTCGACCGGCCTGAACGGCGCCACCGTGACCAGCGTCGACAAGCCGGCCGAGAAGGCCACCACCGCGGCGACGCCCGACGACAGCAACCTCGGCGGCGGCTTCTACTGGATGTTCTCCTCCCTGACCGGTGAGCACCCGTTCACGGCGGAGAGCAGCGGCTACGGGTCGGTCACTGCCACGGTGAACGTGGCGGCCGACCGGAGCAACCGCGCCGACTTCGGGCTCAAGGCCGGCCGGCTGAGCATCACGCCCCCGTCGCTGACCAGTAGCCCGACGCTGGGGCAGAAGGCGACGGTGCAGACCACCATCACCAACACCGGCAACGCACCGGCCAGCGTCGAGTTGTCCGAGCGGCGCGGCGGTTTCGAGATCCTCGGGCCCCGTGGCGCTCCGCTGCAGAACCACCGGGTCAAGGGCAGCGGCACGTCGATCGCCTGGCGGGGCGACAGCCAGCCCGGTGACCCGACGGAGCCGTCACCGTACGCGCCGCCGTGGATCAACACCGCCAACTACCCGACCGCGGTGATGGACAACGCCGTGGCCGCGTACGACGGCAAGGTGTACTCGGTCGGCGGTGCCTCCGCCTCCGCCAACCTCGCCAACAGCTACGTCTACGACCCGGCCAGGAACGGGTGGACCCGGATCGCCGACCTGCCGGTGGCGCTGGAGAAGCCGGCGGCGACGTTCGTTGACGGCAAGCTGTACGTGTTCGGCGGCTGGGACCCGGCCGGCAACCCGTCCAACAAGGTCCACGTCTACGATCCGGCCACCAATGCTTGGCAGACCCGCGCGTCGACCAATCCCGCACCGCGGGCGGCGCCCGGCATCGCCGTAGCCGACGGCCAGATCTACCTGGTCGGCGGCTGTACGGACGGCAACTGCGCCAAGTCCAACGCGGTCGTCCGCTACAACCCGGGCGCGGACACCTTCACCACCGTTGCGCCGTACCCGGTGGCGGTGGCCTGGCAGGGCTGCGGCGGGATCAACGGCACGGTGTACTGCGCCGGCGGCAACGGGCCGACGACGCTGAAGAGCACCTACGGCTACAACCCGGGCACCAACACCTGGACCCAGCTGGCCGACCTTCCGGTCGACCTCTGGGGCACGGCCGCTGACACCGCCAACGGGATGCTGCTGATGTCCACCGGTGTCATCAACAACTCCACGATCGTCACCAACCAGGGCTGGGCGTACGACCCGGCGGCCAACTCCTGGTCGGCGCTGCCCAACGCCAACTTCGCCCGCTACCGGGCCGGGGCGGCGTGCGGGTTCGTCAAGGTCGGCGGATCGACCGGTGGCTTCACCCCGACGCCGGAAAGCGAAATGCTGCCCGGCTTCGACCAGTGCGCCGCCGTCACGGACGTTGCCTGGCTGTCGGCGTCCCCGACCACGGCGACGCTGCAGCCCGGCCAGAGCGTCAAGGTGACCGTCACGCTCGACGCCACCTCGGCGACGGACGTGAGCCAGCCCGGCACGTACACCGCGCAGCTCGGGGTGAAGAGCAACACCCCGTACGCGGTGAACCCGATCGACGTGACGATGGTGGTGCAGCCGCCCAGCGACTGGGGCAAGCTGGCCGGCACCGTCACCGGGGTCGGCTGCCAGGGCAACAAGGCCCCGCTGCGGGGCGCCACAGTCCAGGTCAACGGCAAGAAGGACTGGACGTTCACGCTGAAGGCGGACGCCAACGGCCGGTACGCGATCTGGGCGCCGGCGGGCGCCAACCCGACCCAGGTGATCGTCGCCTTGGACGGGTGGGCCCCACAAGCCCAGAAGGCGAACATCAAGAGCGGCCAGACGGTGACCACCGACTTCACCCTCCGGCCCAGCAGGTGTTGACCGGCAGCTGAGATCATCCGGGCCCGCGCCGACCTGATCGGCGCGGGCCCGGCCCCTTGCCGGTCGCCGGTCAGGTTCTCTCGAACTGAGGAGATCGGCGCGGCGACTGGTATCGAGTTCCTCGAGGACGTGCCGCCGACAGCGGGGTGCCGCCTCGGAGGTCAGGCGCTCTCGCGGTCCTCCAGCCCGACTGCGGCGCGCAGCTCGTCCCGATCGCGCCGCAGGTCGGGGTAATTCTCGGCGTGCTGGTCCATCAGGTCGGACAGGGCGTCGGCGATGGCGTTCAGCTTCTGCTGCACCGCCGCGTCGGCGCGGGTCTGGGTGTTCTGCAGCAGCGCCACGAGCAGGAACGTGATGATCGTGGTGGCGGTGTTGATGATCAGTTGCCAGGTGTCGATGGTGAACCAGATGACGGTGGGGGCCCAGACGAGGACCAGGATCAGGCAGGCGGCGAAGAACCAGGCGTGGGAAGCGTAGCCAGCCACGGCGGTGGCGAACCGGTCGAAGAATCCCGGCCGAGAGGAGACGTCGGTCGGCATCTTCGCCGTCCTGTCGGGGCGGTCGTCGACAGCGGTCATGGGGTCACATGTTCCCCGGCGACCGCTGTCACTAACGTCCCCTCGATCGCGCTGGCACCAGGTCAGGTCATGCTGGCCTTCGGGGCGCCGCGGCCCGGGTCGATCCGGGTGGGGCCGGCGGCGGAAGGGCGTACGTCGAAGTCGAAGATCTCGGTGGGCAGGTAGACGGTCGCGCAGGAGTTCGGGATGTCCACCACGCCGGAGAAGCGCCCTTCGATCGGTGCCGCGCCCAGCAGCAGGTACGCCTGCTCGGGCTGGTATCCGAAGCGGGTCAGGTAGTCGATGGCGTGCAGGCAGGCGCGCTGGTAGGCGAGCTGCGAGTCGAGGTACCGCTGGTCGCCGTCGAGGGTGACCGAGATTCCGGAGAAGGCCAGCCACTGGCTGAACTGGGGCGGGGTGTTTCCCGGCAGGAAGATCGCGTTCTCGGTGACGCCGTACGTCTGCATGCCGTTCTTGATCAGGTCGACGTGCAGGTCGATGAACCCGCCCATCTCGATGCCGCCGCAGAAGGTGATCTCCCCGTCGCCCTGGGAGAAGTGCAGGTCGCCGACGGACAGGTTGGCGCCGGGCACGTACACCGGGTAGAAGACCCGGGTGCCGGTGGTGAAGTTCTTGATGTCCTGGTTGCCGCCGTTCTCGCGGGGCGGAGCGGTGCGTGCGGCTTCGGCGGACACCCGGTCGAACTCGGCGCCGGTGAGGGTGCCGAGGATCGCGTCCTGGGGCTCGGGCGGCAGGGACAGGGGTGGAACCCGCTCCGGCGCGGTGGCGCGCAGCGCCCCCTCCCGCTGGTTCCACGTGGCGAGCAGTGCCGCGGACGGGGCGGTGCCCATCAACCCGGGGTGGGACATCCCGGTGAACGACACCCCGGGGATGTGCCGGGAGGTGGCTCGGTGGCCGGTGAAGTCCCAGACGGCCTTGTACGCGTCGGGGAACTGTTCGGTGAGGAATCCGCCGCCGTTGCCGGTGGGGAAGATGCCGGTGTAGCCCCAGCCCTGGCCGGCCAGGGGGCCGGAGTCCTCCTGCGGGATGGGGCCCATGTCGAGGATGTCGACGATGAGCAGGTCGCCCGGCTCGGCGCCCTGGACGGCGAACGGGCCGCTGAGGGCGTGGACCCTGGTCAGCGGGGCGTCCCGGACGTCCTCGGCGGAGTCGTCGTTGTGGATCGCGCCGTCGAACCACTCCCGGCAGTGGACGCGGAACGACTGGCCCGGTCGTACCGTCGCCACGGGCGGGATGTCGGGGTGCCACCGGTTGTGCCCGATCTTCGCCTGGTCGGTGAACCTTCTGTTTGAGTCGAGGGCAAACAGCAGTTCAGGCACGGCACTCTGCCTTTCGTTCGTTCCGCCGAAGCGGGCCAGGTGGGCCGGGCCGCCGGGGCCGGGTCACCATCGGGGCAGGCGGGCGTGGGCGGGATTCGACGATCGGCGAGCCGGCCGGCCGCCTGGTACGCGCCCGACCACGTCCGGCCGCTCCGCGCTGCCCTCGGCCCGGTCGACCGCCTCGCGGAGCGCGGTTGGCATGCGGCCGAGTCGTGGCGCGGTGAACATGCGCCCGGCCGGGACCCCGCACCGCGGACAGCGCATCGACGGGCCGGCCGTTCCGATCGGCAGCGTGACGTCGAAGCTGCCGTCCTGCCGGCAGCGGTACTCGTAGGTGGCCATCGCCGTCCCCTGTCCAGCCTCCCGTGCGGGCGGTGGCCGGCCTGCGGCGGATCGCCCTGTCGCCTCAATTGTGGGGCGATTGCGGGCAGGAACGGTGCAAAACGACAAATCCTCACCCTGGACAGCCCGGCGGTCCACCCCTCTTGGTGGTGCCCCTGGCGGCGCTTAGGATCAGTGCAATGGCACACCTTACAGAGGGGTGTTGATGGCCCCCACCGAGTGCAGGCAGGCTCAACCGAGAGCGTGCTGACCACGACGGCCGGCCGTTCGAAACGCAGAAGGAGTCACCGTTGCGCGCAGGCAAGCCGCCGAAGCTGTCCGAGATTGCGGCATTCGCGGAGTACATGAACACGGGCTGGGGCGTGCCGGACCGTACTCCGTCGGTTGTCCCCGGCGCCGTCGAGGCGGCCGCCGCCCACCGGGCCAGACTGGCCGAGGCGCTCCCCGGCCGGACCATCGTGCTGGCAGCGGGGGAGGCGCCCGTGCGCAGCAACGACACGACCTACGACTTCCGCCCGGACAGCGACTTCCTCTGGGTGACCGGCTGTGACGTGCCGAACGCCGTGGTGGTGCTGCGCGACGGCGACCCCACGCTCTATCTGCCGCCACCCGCCGCTCCCGGCGACCCCGGCTTCTGGACCGACCGTCGTTACGGCGAGCTGTGGGTCGGGGCCGAGCCCGGGCTGGCCGAGTGGGCGCGGGCGCTGGGCGTCAAGGTCCGGCCGCTCTCCGAACTCACCGAGGAGGTGACCCGGGACGAGGAGGTTGGCCGCACCCTCGCCGAACTGCGCATGTACAAGGACGAGTGGGAGATCGGGCAACTCCGCGCGGCCGTCGACCGTACGGTCGAGGGTTTCGCCGCGGTGGTCCGCGAGATCCCCACCGCGATCGCGGGGCCCGGTGAGCGGTGGCTGCAGGGCACCTTCGACCGGTACGCGCGGGCGTACGGCAACGGCCCCGGCTACGCCACGATCGTCGGCAGCGGCCAGCATGCGCCCACCCTGCACTGGGTGCGCTGCGACGGCCCGGTGCTGCCGGACGAGGTGCTCCTGCTCGACATGGGTGTCGAGGTCAACAGCTTCTACACCGCCGATGTCACCCGCACGTTCCCCGCCTCCGGGCGGTTCTCTCCCGTCCAGCGGCAGGTGCACGACCTGGTGGAACAGGCCCACCGAGCCGGGCTGGCGGCGGTGGGCCCCGGCCGTCGGTTCACCGATTTCCACCACGCGGCGATGGAGGTGATCGCACGGGGCCTGGCGGACTGGGGACTGCTGCCGGTCTCCGTGGACGAGGCGCTCTCCGACACCGGCCAGCACCACCGGCGCTACCTGGTGTGCGGTATCGGCCATCACCTGGGACTGGACGTGCACGACTGCGGCCGGGCGACAGAGGAGGCATATCAGGGCGCGACCATGGCACCTGGCATGGTGCTCACGGTCGAGCCCGGGCTGTACTTCCACGCGCACGACCGGACCGTGCCGCCGGAGTTGCGGGGTATCGGCGTGCGTATCGAGGACGACCTCCTGGTCACGCCGGACGGCATGGAGGTGCTGTCCCGTGCGCTGCCCCTGGACGCCGACGGCCTCGAGAAGTGGATGGCGGTCCAGACCCGGTGACCTCCCGCCGTTCGGCGCTTCTGGCCCGTAACGGCGCGCGCTTGCCGGCGATCGTGATGAGCATCAATGTCACGAGCATGTCTCACACCGCAAATAGCAGTTGATCTCTATTGCCGGGCGGCTGGAGCGGGTGTTACTCGTTTTAGAGCAGGTTGATCACCAAGTGGCCGGGAGGCGTCGGCGATCGTCGCCGCCCCCTGGCCGAACGGCGGCGACCCCGCCACGGAAAGGTGGACCAACTCATGGACGACGCGAAGAACAAGAGACTGAGCCGGCGCCGCATCCTGGGCGGAACGGCCGGACTGGCCGCCGGAGCCGCGGTCGCCGCGGCCGGGCTGCCGTCCGGCGCCGCGTCCGCCGCACCCGCGCAGACCCCGCCCGACCACGCCCGCTGGCAACAGCAGGCCGCCCACGTGACTATCACCCGCGACGACTGGGGCGTCCCGCACGTGGTGGGCAAGACCGACGCCCACGCGGTGTTCGGGATGATGTACGCCCAGGCCGAGGACGACTTCAACCGGGTCGAACGCAACTACCTGGTCAGCCTCGGCCGCCTCGCCGAGGCCGAGGGCGAGGGCGCGCTCTGGCAGGACCTGCGCCAGCGGCTGTTCATCGACCCCGAGGAGCTGAAGCGGGACTTCGCCAACAGCCCGGCCTGGCTGCGCGAGCTGATGCAGGCCTGGGCGGACGGGCTGAACTACTACCTCGCGACGCACCCCGAGACGAAGCCACGCGTGATCACCCGGTTCGAGCCGTGGATGCCGCTGAGCTTCTCCGAAGGCAGCATCGGCGGCGACATCGAGCGGGTGCCGCTCACCCAGCTCGAAGCCTTCTACAGCAAGCGCACGATCGAGATGACCGACGAGGAACGCGGCCTCCTGTTCCGCGAGCCCAGCGGATCGAACGGCATCGCGATCGCGCCGAGCCACACCCGGGACGGCAACGCGCTGCTGCTGATCAACCCGCACACCAGCTTCTTCTTCCGCTCCGAGCAGCACGTGACCAGCGACGAAGGGCTCAACGTCTACGGCGCCGCCACCTGGGGGCAGTTCTTCATCTACCAGGGCTTCAACGCCAACACCGGCTGGATGCACACGTCCAGCGGCGTCGACAACGTCGACGAGTTCGCCGAGACGATCGTGACCGGGGCGGACGGCAGCCACTCCTACCGCTACGGCGACGAGCTGCGCCCGGTGACGACGAAGAAGATCACCCTGTCCTACCGCACCGCGGACGGCCGGCTGGCGCGGCGCAGCTTCACCACCCTCGCCACCCACCACGGGCCGATCGTGCGCGAGGTGGACGGCAAGTGGATCGCGTTCGCGCTGATGAACAAGCCCGTCGAGGCGCTGCAGCAGAGCTTCCTGCGCACCAAGACGCGGGACTACGCGGACTTCATCCGGGTGGCCGACTTCAAGGCCAACAGCTCGAACAACACCCTCTTCGCGGACTCGAAGGGCGGGATCGCCTTCCTGATGCCGCAGTTCATGCCGATCCGGGACGACCGCTTCGACTACCGCAAGCCCGTCGACGGCAGCGACCCGACGACCGACTGGCGCGGGCTGCACAGCCTCGAGAGCCTGCCGCAGGCGGTGAACCCGAAGAACGGCTGGGCGTTCAACGCGAACAACTGGCCCTGGACCGCCGCCGGCGCGGACAGCCCCGACGCCGCCGACTATCCGCGCTACTTCGACCAGGCCGGCGAGAACCCGCGTGGGCCGCAGGTGATCCGGGTGATGACCGGGCGGACCGACTTCACCCCGCAGACGCTGATCGAAGCCGCCTTCGACCCGTACCTGACCGCCTTCGCCCGGCTCGTGCCGCAACTTGTCGCGGCGTGGGACAAGCTGCCCGCGGGCGACCAGCAGAAGGCGAAGCTCGCCGGCCCGATCGGCCTGCTGCGCGGCTGGGACTACAAGTGGGGCGCGCAGTCGACCGCGACGTCGCTGGCTGTGTTCTGGGGCGAGGCGCTCTGGGCGCCGCTGTCCCAGGCGGCGAGAGACGCGGGCATGTCGATGTGGGACTACCTGGCCGAGCGCGCCACCGACCCGCAGCGGCTCGCCGCGCTCGAGACGGCGGCGGACCGGCTCACGCAGGACTTCGGCAGCTGGCAGGTGCCCTGGGGTGAGATCAACCGCTTCCAGCGCAACGACGGCGCGGTCACCCAGACGTTCGACGACGCCAAGCCGAGCAGCCCGGTGCCCTTCACCTCCGCGCAGTGGGGCTCCCTCGCCTCGTTCGGGGCGAGGCGCTACCCCGGTACGAAGCGCTACTACGGCACCAGCGGCAACAGCTTCGTGGCGGTCGTGGAGTTCGGGCCGAGGCTGCGCGCCTGGGCGGTGACGGCCGGGGGCGCGAGCGGGCACCCCGACTCGCCGCACTTCAACGACCAGGTCGAACGGTACGCCAGCGGCAACCTCCGGCCCGTCTACTTCTACCCGGAGGACCTCAAGGGCCACATCGAGCGGAGCTACAAACCGGGCAAGTGATCGACGGATCAGGGGCAGTTCGTCGACGCCGATGCGGGTCAGACCGGCCTACCGGCCGGTGCGCATCGGCGTCGACGCTGGCCCTGGTGCCGCTTCAGGGTTGATCGGGTAGGTCGTGGTCGAGCAGAGCCCGCAGGAAAGCCCGTTCGTCCTCCGGGACGTAGGAGACGTAGTAGTCGTAGAGATTTTGGCGGGCAATCCGTGCTGCGGCGGCTCCGTCACCGGCTCGTACCGCCTCGAGCACCTCGGCGTGATGGGTGATGCTCTCCTCCATCTGGGCGGTGCGGTCGAGCGCGTGGGCGATCTTCTCCGCGATGAGCGTGAGCGCCACCGACCGCACCACCTGGTTGCAGACCTGTAGGAGTCGGTTGCCGCTGGCCCTCGCGACCGCGTCGTGGAACGCCACATCGGCCCGGCTGAACTCTTCGTATCCGAGCCGCACGCTGTCGCGCATCACCTCCAGCGCTGCGTCCATCTCGGCGAGCTGCTCTTCGGTGCGCAACTGGGCGGCGAGCAGGTTGGCGGTGGCGTCCAGCAACATCCGGAACTGGATGAGCTCGGTCAGGGTGACCTCGGACAGCCGGGCCAGGGTGGTCATCGACTTCTGCAGGGTCGCCGGGGAGAACGGCATGATCTCTGCCCCCGCCGGATCACCCGCCCGAGAGCGCACCAGCCCGTTGCTCTGGAGAACTCGCAGCGCCTCGCGCACGCTTGCCCGGCTGACCGAGAACTGCTGGACCAGGTCGCGCTCGGAGGGCAGTCGTTCGCCCGGGCGTAGGTCACCGCGCAGGATCGCCTCCTCGATCTGCTGCACGATCCGTTCGTAGGCACGCACGGGCTGGACCGGCTCAAATCGCGGCCGTGGGGCCACTGGCTACACCTCGTTGTCAAAGTCTGCATGAGCGCTGGCGACCAGCGGGATCCAGACCGTCAGGCCAGTGTGGACGAATCGACGACCAGCCATAATGCCCGCCGG
>NZ_JBEYER010000148.1:8578-12610 GCF_040634005.1 Micromonospora sp. NPDC007271 | reverse complement strand
ACCCGGCTGCGCGCCGACGGTGAGCAGCGCCCCGGGCACGGTCACCTCGACCCCGACACCCCCGGCCCCGGCCCGGTCCGCTGCCTCGGCTACGCCGACTCGCGCACCACCAGCTCGGTGGGCAGCAGCAGCGCCTGCTCGACCGTCTCGCCCGCCGCGATCCGGAGCAGTTGCCGGGTCATCGCCCGGCCCAGCTCCACTATCGGCTGCCGGATCGTGGTCAGCGGCGGTTCGGTGTACGCCGCCGTCTCGATGTCGTCGAACCCGACCACCGCCACGTCGTCCGGCACCCGCCGGCCCGCCTCCCGCAGGGTCCGCAGGGCGGCGTGCGCCATCAGGTCCGACGCGGCGAACACCGCGTCCAGGTCCGGGTGCGCGGCGAGCAGTTGCCGCATCGCCGTGGCACCCGACTCCCGGGTGAAGTCGCCGTACGCCACCAGCTCCGGCAAGCCGGCGTCGGTGACCGCGCTCCGGTAGCCGATGAGCCGCTCGATGCCGGCGACCATGTCCTGCGGGCCGGCGATGGTGGCGATCCGCCGCCGACCGGTCCCGATCAGATACCGGACGGCCCGGGTGACCCCGCCGACGTGGTCTACGTCGACGTAGGGCACCTCGGCGCCGTCCAACGGCCGGCCGCTGCACACCACCGGGATGCCGAGCCGGGCCAGCCTGCCGGGCAGCGGGTCCTCGCCGTGCAGCGAGGCGAACAGCACCCCGTCCACGTGCCGGCCGGTGGTGTACCGCTCGACCCGTTCGTGCCCGGCCGGCGAGCCGGCCAGCATCAGCACGAGCTGCTTGTCGGCGGCCTCCAGCTCCTGCGCCGCGCCCCGGATGAACCCGGGGAACACCTGGTCGTCGGAGAAGACCCGGGTCGCCGCCTCGGGCAGCACCAGCGCGATCGAGTCGGTGCGCTGGGTGACCAGGCTGCGCGCGGCGAGGTTCGGGACGTACCCGAGCTCTGCCACCGCCTGGCGGACCGCCTGCTGGATCGGCTCGGCGACGGTGGTGGAGCCGTTGACCACCCGGGAGACCGTCGCCCGGGACACGCCCGCCCGCCGGGCCACCGCCTCCAGGGTCGGTCGCTGTGCCGTCGCCATCCGCGTCACCACCACCTCGTCACCGCCCGCTCCCGGGAGATCATCTCCCGGTGTCGACGGACGCTGCCCGCCGGCCCCGAGGGGCGGCCCGCTCCCCGCCCGGGCGCCTCGGCTGGTCAGCCCACCCGCAGCCCGTCGAGCAGCCGGCGGTCGCCGGCCACCCCGAGCGCGTCGAAGCTGATCCGGCCCATCAGCGCCAGCAACAGGTCGCTGGCCGTGCCGACGACCTGCGCCCGGGCGTGGTGATCGTCGTGGTCGAGGATGGTCGCGGTGTCCAGCAGGGCCACCCCCTCGCCACGCAGCCGCAGGTACCAGTCCTGCGCGGCGTCGGTCGCGGTCAGCTGCACCACCCCGTGCCACTGGCCGGCCTGGGTGCGCCGCCCGGCCGGCAGCCAGGTGTCCAGCACCTCGCTCACCCCGTCGGCCGCGAGCTTGGCCTCGATCGGCTCGCCGGCACCGATGGCGAGTTGGGCGTCCCAGCGGTGCACCGCCGTCTCGTGCGCCGCCCGGCGGGGCCAGAAGCCCGCCTTCTTCGGCTGGGGCGCGAAGTTCCACGCCGGAGCCTCCGGATCCAGCCCCTCGAACAGCGCCATGAGCTGGTCGTACTCCTGGCGGTACCACTCAGCTGGCGGGAGGCCCGCCGGCGGTGTGACGTCCTCGCGTACCGGCCGGGTGGTGGTCCCGGCGGTCACCACGGTGCGGGTCCAGACGTACATCCCGGCCAGGTGGTGGGCGAGATCGGTGACCGTCCAGCCGGGACAGGAGAGCACCGGCGTCTCCGGCGGTGCCTCGGCGACGGCGGCGGCGAAGGTGGGACCCTCCGTCCGCAGCGCGCCGATCCAGAAGTCCTTCGTGCCGTGCAGTCTGCTCATCGGAATCCTCCCGGGGGTGACCGGGCCACCAGTGGGTGCCGCGGCTACCCCTCAGCCTAGGGTGAGAGGCGTGTCAGACGTCTACGCCGAACCGACGACCGGGGCCGTCCCGACCGATCCGGCCACCCTGGCCCGCTACACCACGCTCCGCCTCGGTGGCCCGGCCGGCCGGCTGGAGACCGCCACCAGCGCCGAGGAAATCGTACAAAAGGTGCGGGACGCGGAGATGCGGGAGGACCCGGTCCTGGTCCTCGCCGGCGGCAGCAACGTCGTGATCGGCGACCGGGGCTTCCCCGGCACGGTCGTCCTGGTCCGCTCCCGTGGGTTCCGGGTGATCGCCGAGGACGCCGACACGGTCACCGTACGGGTCGAGGCCGGCGAGCCGTGGGACGACCTGGTCGCCGCCACCCTGAAGCGGGGCTGGTCGGGGCTGGAGTGCCTCTCCGGCGTCCCCGGCTCCGCCGGCGCCACACCGATCCAGAACGTCGGCGCGTACGGCCAGGAGGTGGCCGAGACGATCACCGGTGTCCAGGCCTACGACCGCACCCACCGCGAGGTCGTCCACATCCCGGCGGCCGACTGCGGTTTCGCGTACCGGGGCAGCATCTTCAAGTACAGCGACCGCTGGGTGGTGCTCTCGGTCGACTTCCGGCTGGCCCGCTCGCCGCTCTCCGGCCCGGTGCGCTACGCCGAGCTGGCCCGGGCGCTCGGCGTCGAGGTGGGTGACCGGGTGCCGCTCGCCGACGCCCGGGCCACCGTGTTGCGGCTGCGCGCCGGCAAGGGCATGGTGCTCGACGCGGACGACCCGGACACCTGGTCGGTGGGATCCTTCTTCACCAACCCGGTGCTGGAGCGCGCGGCGTACGAGCTGCTCCGGGAGCGGGCCGCCGATCTCGGTGAGCCGCCCTCCTGGCCGGGGGCCGGGGATGTGGTGAAGGTCAGCGCCGCCTGGTTGATCGACAGGGCCGGCTACGGCAAGGGGCACCCGGGCCTGGAGGGCGTGGCCATCTCCAGCAAGCACACCCTCGCCCTCACCAACCGCAGCGGCACCGCCAGCACCGCGGCGCTGGTGGCACTGGCCCGGGAGATCCGCGACGGCGTCCACGACCGCTTCGGCGTCACCCTCCACCCCGAACCCGTCCTCATCAACTGCACCATCTGACCCCTCCCAACCCACCCGGCCCCACGAGACCGCGTTGATCAAGGAGTTTGCGTCTCGACAGGCCCGAAATCTGACCCGAGCTTCTTGATCGACGGGAGAGGGGCGGGTCAGGTGGGGGCTACGGCGGGCCAGGGGAGGGTGAGTTCGCCGTGGCGCCAGCGGCGGGGGTGGTCCACGATCGGCCAGCCGGCGGCGCGGACGGCCTGGACGGCCTGCAGCCAGCGCTGGCGGGGGCCGAACGGGGCGTAGCCGGCGGCGGCCTGCCAGGCGTCGTCCAGGGCGCGGATCAGGTCGTGGATCTGCTCGCCCGGAACGTTGTGGTGGATCAGCGCCTTCGGCAGCCGCTCGGCGAGCTGGGCCGGGCGGTCCAGGGTGGCCAGCCTGGCGGCCAGGGTCAACGTGCGCGGGCCGTCCGCGTCGAGCAGCACCCAGCTGCCGAGCCGGCCCAGCTCGTCGCAGGTCCCCTCGACCAGCAGCCCGCCCGGGGCCAGCCGTTCGGTCACCGTACGCCAGGCCTCGGCCACCTCGCGCTCGTCGTACTGGCGCAGCACGTTGAACGCCCGGACCAGGGCGGGCCGGAGCCCGGCGAGTTCGAAACCGCCCCGGGTGAAGGTCAACCCGGGTGGCGCGGCGGCCGGCTGGGCGGCGGCCACGCGTACCGGATCGATCTCCAACCCGACCACCCGGACGTCCGCGCGGACCTTGGCCGCCAGGCGGGCCCGCAGCTCGACGGCGGTCACCGGGGTGGCGCCGTAGCCCAGGTCGACGACCAGCGGGTCGGCGGCGGCGCGCAGCGCATCGCCGCAGGTCTCGACGATCCAGTTGTCCACCCGCCGGAGCCGGTTGGGATTCGTCGTCCCCCGGGTCACCACGCCGAGCGGCCGGTGCCGCATCAGGGCCG
>NZ_JBEYER010000148.1:0-8478 GCF_040634005.1 Micromonospora sp. NPDC007271 | reverse complement strand
CCTCCGTTCGCGACTGCGGGGCTCGCAACCCCGGCTCACTCCTCGCGCTTCACCAGCGCCGCCTCCGTTCGCGACTGCGGGGCTCGCAACCCCGGCTCACTCCTCGCGCTTCACCATGCGCCGGTGCACCTTGTGCTGGGCGGCCTGCGCCAGCGGACGGACCACCAGCTGGTCGATGTTCACATGGTGCGGGCGGGTGGCGCACCAGGCGATGCAGTCGGCGACATCGTCGGCGACCAGCGGCTCGGCCACCCCGGCATAGACCGCCGCGGCCCGCTCCGCATCGCCGTCGAAGCGGACCAGGCCGAACTCCTCGGTCTTCACCATCCCGGGATCGATCTCGATCACCCGGACCGGACGGCCGCACAGCTCCAGCCGGAGCGTGCCGGCGATCGCGGTCTGCGCGTGCTTCGCGGCGGTGTAACCGCCGCCGCCCTCGTAGACGACGTGGCCGGCGGTGGAGCCGACGATCACGACGGTGCCGGCGCCGGACGCCTCCAGCGCGGGCAGCAGCGCCTGGGTGACCCGGAGCGTGCCGAGCACGTTCACGTCGTACATCCACTGCCAGTCACCGACCGATCCGGACTCGATCGGATCCAGGCCGCGCGCTCCGCCCGCGTTGTTGACCAGCAGGGTGACCGGGCCCGGTGCGGCGGCGGCCGCCGCCGCCAGGCCGGCGACCGACTCGTCGGAGGTGACGTCGCACTCGACAGCGGTGGCCGCGCCACCGGCGGCCCGGATCTCGGCGACCAGCCCGGCCAGCCGGTCGGTACGCCGGGCGGCGGCGAGCACGTGGAAGCCCTCGGCGGCCAGCCGGCGGGCGGTGGCCGCGCCGATCCCGCTGGACGCCCCGGTGACGATGGCGACAGAGGTCATCCGGTCATTCTCTCCCGCGTCCGCAGCGGCGCGGTGATGAGGTCCGTCACGCCCGGGACCGGCCGGCACGCATTTCCGAAGCCCGATCGGGAAGATGACACCCGGCGCGGAGGTTGACCGAGAAGCGCCGGTCGTGCGGGACGGCATCAACCGTGACAGAGGGAGCGGACGTGGCGGAAGTGCACACCGGTGTCGGTCGTCAGCGAGGTGCCCTGCCGTGGCCGCAGCCGCGCCGGATCGCCACCCTCTCGGTGCACACCTCGCCGCTGCACCAGCCCGGCACGGGCGACGCGGGCGGCATGAACGTCTACATCCTCGAGGTGGCCCGACGGCTGGCCGAGGCCGGCGTCGAGGTCGAGATCTTCACCCGGGCCACCTCCGGCGACCTGCCTCCGGTGGTCGAGATGGCGCCCGGCGTACACGTCCGGCACGTCACCGCCGGCCCGCTCGAAGGGCTGACCAAGGAGGAGCTGCCCGGGCAGCTCTGCGCCTTCACTGCCGGCGTGCTGCGGGCCGAGGCGGCCCGCCCGCCGGGCCACTACGATCTGATCCACTCGCACTACTGGCTCTCCGGTCAGGTCGGCTGGCTGGCCAAGGAGCGCTGGGGCGTGCCGCTGGTGCACACCGCGCACACCCTGGCGAAGGTCAAGAACGCCCAGCTCGCCGCCGGGGACCGGCCCGAGCCGAAGGCCCGGGTCATCGGCGAGGAACAGGTGGTCGCCGAGGCCGACCGGCTGGTCGCCAACACCCGCGTCGAGGCCCGCGACCTGATCACCCGGTACGACGCCGATCCCACCCGGGTGGCCGTGGTACGGCCCGGCGTTGACCTGGACCGGTTCCGCCCGGCCCCCGGAGACCGGGACGCCGCCGTGCGCGCCGCCCGCCGTCGGCTCGGGCTGCCCGCCCGGGGGTACGTGGTGGCCTTCGTCGGCAGGATCCAGCCGCTCAAGGCCCCGGACGTGCTGATCCGGGCGATCGCCGCGCTCCGCTCGCAGGATCCCGAGTTGGCCGACGAGGTGACCGTGGTGATCTGTGGCGGCCCCAGCGGCAGCGGCCTCGACCGTCCCGCCGCCCTGATCGAGCTGGCCGGCTCGCTCGGCGTCGCCGACCGGGTGCGCTTCCTGCCGCCGCAGACCGGCGAGGACCTGCCCGCGCTCTACCGGGCCGCCGACCTGGTCGCGGTGCCCTCGCACAACGAGTCGTTCGGGCTGGTCGCGCTGGAGGCCCAGGCGTGCGGTACGCCCGTCCTCGCCGCCGCCGTGGGTGGCCTGGTCACCGCCGTACGCGACGGGGTCAGCGGGGTGCTCATCAACGGCCACGACCCGGTCGACTGGGCCCGTACGCTGGCCCGGCTGCTGCCGGACCGGCTGCGCCGGGCGACCCTGGCCCGGGGCGCGGAGCGGCACGCCCGCAACTTCTCCTGGCACCGCACGGTCTCCGGCCTGCTCGAGGTGTACGGGGAGGCGATCGCCGAACACCGCGCCCGGCTCACCGGCCAGCTCTCCGCCGACCCCGCCCTGTCCTGCTCCTGGTGATCTCCCTCTGGCCGGGCCGGGCGGCCCGTCGCCCGACGGCGGGTTCCGGGCGGCGGCCGTAGAGTGGGTGCGGTGAGCCGCAGGAGTCAGGTCGCCGCGCTGATCGAGTCGGTCTGCGCCGAGCGCGAGCTGGAGTGGGAGTCCACCGGCGAGGCGTCGTACGCGGTCACCCTGCCGGGAACGCACAAGCTCAAGACGGTCTGCAACCTGATCGTCGGCGAGCACGCGCTGCGGGTCGAGGCGTTCGTGATGCGCCAGCCGGACGAGCGCCGCGAGGAGCTCTGGGCCTGGCTGCTTCAGCGCAACGCCCGGATGTACGCCGTGTCCTTCTCCATCGACGCGGTCGGCGACGTCTACCTGACCGGCCGGGTCAACCTGGCCGGGGTGGACGAGGCTGAGCTGGACAGACTCCTCGGCGCCGTGCTGACCTACGCCGACGAGTCCTTCGACAGCATGCTGGAGATCGGCTTCGGCACCGCCATCCGGCGGGAGTGGGAGTGGCGGGTCAAGCGGGGGGAGTCGACGGCCAACCTCGCCGCCTTCGCCCACCTCTTCGCGCCGTCGACCGGCAGCACGTCCGCCTCCGGCGGTTCGGACCCGTCCTGACGGGTATGCCGCACCGCGCGGTGCGGCACTTGGGACCCACCGCGGGCCGAGGACGGACTGTCGAGGAGCGTGTCCCATGGCTCAGCGCATCAGCTCAGGTCGCGGCACGACTGCGACGAGGACCAGACGGCAAACCGGCAACCAGACCCCGAACACGCCGCGGATCTCCGAATCCGAGATCTCCCGGATGCGGGTCGACGATCTCCGTAGCCAGCTCCGCCGACGCGGGGTCTCCGGGATCTCCGCGCTACGCAAGCCGGAACTGGTGAGGACGTTGGCCCAGACCTTGCGGGCGGAGGGCCGCCGCGGGGGCGCGGCACGCGGCGCCACCGGGCCGGCCGGTCGCGCCGCCGCGAAGAAGACGGCTGCCAAGAAGGCTCCGGCGAAGAAGGCCGGAGGCAAGGCGGCACCGGCCGCGAAGGCCATTGGCGCGCGGGCGAAGAAGGCCGCCCCCGCGAAGAGGGCCGCCGCGAAGAAGGCACCCGCCATCAAGCGGGCGGTCCCCGCGAAGAAGGCCGCCGCCAAGAAGGCAACCACCGCGAAGAGGGCAACCACCGCGAAGAGGGCACCGGCTGCGAAGAGGGCACCGGCTGGGCGGAAGGCGGCCCCGGCGAAGAAGGCCGTGTCGGCGCGGAAGGCGGCCCCCGCGAAGAGGGCGGCCCCCGCGAAGAAGGCGGCCACTGCGAAGAGGGCGGCCCCCGCGAAGAAGGCGGCGGCGACGCGGGCCCGGGGGGCGACGACGACGGCCGCGGGTGGGCGGGCGGCGCCCGCAGCGGGCGGTACGGCGGCGACCCCGGTCCGGACGGGCCGGACCTCGGGGCGCTCGGTGCGGTCGTCCCAGCAGATCACGTCCCTGGAGGACCGTCCGGAGCGTCCCGGCCGGAGCCTGGTGACCGCCAACCACGACGTCATCCAGCGTTGGGCGCGGGACCGGGGCGCCAAGCCGGCCACGATCGCCGGAACCGAACGCGAGGGCCGGCCCGGTGTGCTGACCTTCAACATCCCGGGGTGGCGGGAGAGCAGCCGGATCCGGGAGATCACCTGGGAGGACTGGTTCCGGACGTTCGACGCTCGGCGGCTGAACCTGATCTACCAGGAGCAGCTCCGGGACGGCCGGCAGAGCAACTTCTTCCGGACCGAATCACCTGATCGAGAGGACGCCTGAGGTTTACGGGAATGGCTGGCGGGAACCCGCTGTTGGCCATCGGAGAGGACCCGGAACGGGCCGGACGGATCCCCGACACAGGCGTTGTGACGGGCGAAACAGTAATCCGAGTTGAATCCAGAATCCGGGCGAACTAACTTTATTGCACCGCGTCCCGCTTGTAATCGTTCGGGGGAGCGGCGGATCGATCAGATCCGCGCAAGCGAGGCGCGAGGGATCGGGTGGAGCACACCGTTGGGGGACGGTGCCACCCGAGGAACCGGCGGCGCGAGCGGGCGACGCTTACGGGGGTGAGTGTCGCCCGCCGCCGCCGGGTGTACGGAACGAGCGCCCACCACGACAACGTCGCGGTGGGCGCTCGCCGTAACCGTCAGCTGCGGACCGGTTCCGCTTCCCGCTGTTCCGGCCGCAGGGCGGCGACCCGCCGTTCCCGCGGCGGCCCGGCGAGCAGGTGACCGACCGCCGCGACCAGGCCCAGCCCGCCGACGACGAGCCAGTGCCCGTCGCCCAGGTGCTGAAGGCTCAGCCCGCCCAGCGCCGGTGCCACGAAGGACGCCGCCGGGAAGGTCAGGTAGAAGACCGACTGGTAGCGGGCGCGCAGCGCCGGTGGTGCCAGGTCGGCGTTGATCTGCGCGTTCGGCGGCGCGGCGAGCATCTGGCCGACCGTCCAGACCACCGCCGCGCCCAGGTACAGCGGCAGGTCGTCGGCGACGGCCAGGGCACCGAAGCCGAGCGCCATCAGCCCGGTGGAGACCGCGAGCACGGTCGACTTCCGGTACGGCTCGATCAGCCGCGGCACGAAGAGTTGCCCGGCCACGATCAGCGCGCCGCCGAGCGCCACCACCAGCCCGTACGCCGAGGGGCGCAGGCCGTCCGCCCGCATCGCCAGCGGCATGATCGTCGAGGTCTGCATGGTCAGCACGGCCAGCAGGAAGGTGAGCCCGACGAAGGCGAGGAACGTGCGGTCGGTCAGCGCGGTGTGCAGGCCACCTCGCCGCGGCCGGCTCGTAGGACCCGGCGCGGGCGATGCGTCGCCCCGGCCCGCCGCCCGGGTGCTGCGGAGGAGCGTCTCCGGGACCTTCAGCGCGATCACGACCGCGGCGGCCACCGTCGCCGCGGCGTCGACCAGGAAGAGCGCGACGAAGCTGGCCTCGGCGAGTGCGCCGGCCAGCAGCGACGCCACCGCCATGCCCAGGTTGAACGCCCAGAACTGCAGGTTGAAGGCGCGCGAGCGACGTTCCTCGGGCACCACGTCCACGATGGCCGCGACGAACGCCGGGCTGGGCATCGAGTGCACCACCCCGACCAGCGCCGCGAGCACGGCGATCACCGCCAGGTCCCGGCTGAACGCCAGCGCCGCCATCAGGCCGGCCGCGCCGAGGTGCGCGGCGAGCAGGGTCGCCCGCCGGCCCCACCGGTCGGCCAGCACCCCACCGAGCAGCGTTCCGGCCGCCCCGCCCGCCCCGTACGCGCCGACCACGGCGCCGGCGAGCGACGCGGAGGCACCGCGGGCGGCGGTCAGGTAAAGCGAGAGGAACAGCATCGCGAAGGCGCCGGCCCGGTTGATCAACAGCCCGGACCAGAGGTACCAGAAGGTGGCGGGCAGGCCGCCGGCCGTGTCGTTCCACCAGCGCCGCAGGCGCACCCGTCCTCCATGAAGGTTTGTTAACAGCCGTCCGTCGGACGACCCTAGGAAGCCGGCCCGGCCGGCGCCAGAGTGGCCCTGGTCACGACGCGACCCACGACCGCCCGACCCGGTCAGAGCACTTCCGGGGCGCAGGTAGCCCGGCCGAGCCGCGGTAAACCTGATGACGCGGTTGGATCGGAAGCGGGGGAGCCGGAGACCGGATCGTCAGCCCGACCGCGACGAGATCCGCCCCTGGCGGGCGCGCGGGAGCCCGTCGTGCCGGCCGCTGCCGGACCGGCCGGACGCCCCGGGTGCGTCGGCGTCGTACCTCAGGAACTGGTCCGGGCCGGCTCGGCGGGCGCGGGCTCGCCGGCCTCCGGGGCCGGCGGCCGGACCAGGGTGACCGGCCGGACCGGCGCGACGGGACCGCGGAGCTGAGCGGCGCGCCGCTCCCGGGCCGGGCCGGAGAGCAGGTGGGCCACCGCCATCGCGGCGCCGATCGCGGCGCACCCGAGCCAGAGCGCGGTGTTGCCGACGTGCTCCCGGACGAGGCCGCCGAGGATCGGGGCGGCCGCCCCGGCGATCTGCCAGGAGAGCGAGAAGACGCCCTGGTAGCGGCCGCGGAGCGCGCCGGGGGAGAGCTCGGCGATGAGGGTGGCGTTGGACGGCGAGTTGAGCATCTCGCCGACGGTCCAGATCAGCACGGTCAGGCCGTAGAGCCAGGCCGCGTCGGCGAACGCGGTGAGCCCGAAGCCGGCACCCATCACCAGCGCGGCGAGCGCCAGCACGTGCGAGCGGCTCCGACCCTTGATCAGCTTGGGCACGAAGAGCTGACCGATCACGATCAGCACGCCGTTGAGCGCGATCACCGAGCCGTACGTGGCGGGACTCAGGCCGGAGTCGCCCATCGCGATCGGCAGCATCGAGATGTGCTGGAGGAAGACCAGCGCGGCGAACAGGTTGAGCGTCACGAAGAGTAGGAAGACCCGGTCGGTGAGGATGGTCCGCAGGGCACCGGCGGGAGCACCCGCGCCCTTGACGACCGGGCCGGTCGGGACGGACCGGGTCTCCCCGACGCGGGCGAAGATGATCAGCGCGGTGATCAGCGTGGTCGCCGCGTCGACCAGGAAGAGCAGCAGGTAGCCGGCCTGGGCGGCGACGCCGGCGAGCACCGCGGCGCAGGCGAAGCCGAGGTTGATCGCCCAGTAGTTCAGCGAGAAGGCGCGCAGCCGGTCCTTCTCCGGCACGACGTCGACCATCATGGCCCCGAACGCCGGGCGGGCCATCTCCGCGAACGCGCCGAGCAGCAGGGCGCCCAGCGCGACCGCCCACAGCGGCCGGGCCAGGCCGAGCGCGACCATCAGGGCGGCCGCGCCGATCTGTGCGGTGAGCAGCGTCGGCCGCCGTCCCCACCGGTCGGTCAACGTGCCGCCGATCGTGGTGCCGACCGCGCCGCCGACCCCCCACATCCCGATCACCAGGCCGGCCTGCGAGGCCGAGAAGTGCCGTTCCTGGGTGAGGTAGATGGCCAGGAAGACCAGGACGAACGAGCCGAGGCGGTTGATCAGGGTGCCCGTCCAGAGATACCAGAAGGATTTCGGCAGCCCGCCCGTGGTGTCCCGGAACCAGCTGCGTACCGTCCGCATCCCGACGCCCCCGTTTTGGTAATGACCAATGTCTTCGTAGCGCCTTACAACCTAGTCCCGCCCCGGAGCACCGGTCATCAGGTTTTCCACGTGGTGGTCGTCACCACCGGTCCCCGCGTGTCCGCCCAGTGCGTACGGCAGGATGATCCGCATGACTGCGAGCGAGGGGCCCACCGTCGGGACGCTGGTCCTGCTGCGGCACGGCGAGAGCGACTGGAACGCCAAGAACCTCTTCACCGGTTGGGTCGACGTCGACCTGACGGCCAAGGGCGAGAGCGAGGCGCGGCGCGGCGGTCAGCTGCTCCGTGAGCACGGCCTGATGCCGGACGTGGTGCACACGAGCGTGCTGCGCCGCGCCATCCGCACCGCCGAACTGGCGCTCGACGCCGCCGACCGGCACTGGATCGCGGTGCGCCGGTCGTGGCGGCTCAACGAGCGGCACTACGGCGCGCTCCAGGGCAAGAACAAGAAGCAGACCCTGGACGAGTACGGCGAGGAGCAGTTCATGCTCTGGCGCCGGTCGTACGACACACCCCCGCCGCCGATCGACGACAACGACGAGTGGTCCCAGGTCGGCGACCCCCGGTACGCGCTGCTGCCGACCGAGCTGATGCCGCGGACCGAGTGCCTCAAGGACGTCGTCGAGCGGATGCTGCCGTACTGGTACGACTCGATCGTGCCGGACATCCTGGCCGGCCGGACGGTGCTGGTGGCCGCGCACGGCAACTCGCTGCGCGCCCTGGTCAAGCACCTCGACCAGATCTCCGACGAGGCGATCGCCAAGCTCAACATCCCGACCGGCATCCCGCTGCGGTACGACCTCGACCCGGACCTGCGCCCGCAGACCCTCGGCGGGACGTACCTCGATCCGGAGGCCGCGCGGGAGGCCGCCGCCGCCGTCGCCAACCAGGGCCGCTGAGCCGTAAGTGGTGACCCTGGTGGTGAACGTCGCGGTGTCGGTGCCGGGACAGTAGGTCACCGTCGCCTCCGCCTCACAGCCGCCGTTGAAGGTGTTCGAGTACT